>CAYFOT010000040.1:0-12555 GCA_964344825.1 uncultured Actinomyces sp. | reverse complement strand
TGGCAGAGCAGTGATGGCCTCAAGTGGGAGTCGCTGAACCCGTAAACCGGCTACTCTGCGGCGGGACCCAATCGAAAGTGGCCTCTACACGTTGAAGCGGAACTCCACCACGTCGCCGTCGGCCATCACGTAGTCCTTGCCCTCCATGCGCACCCGCCCCTTCGCGCGCGCCTCAGCCATGGACCCGAATTCCATCAATTCGTCAAAGCTAACTACCTCAGCCTTGATGAACCCCTTCTGGAAGTCGGTGTGGATAACCCCGGCAGCCTCAGGCGCCAGCGCGCCCTTCTTGATGGTCCACGCACGCGCCTCTTTGGGCCCGGCGGTCAGGTAGGTCTGCAAACCAAGGGTGTCAAAACCAACGCGAGCCAACTGATCCAACCCGGACTCTTCCTGCCCGGTTTCGGCCAGCAGTTCCCTCGCTTCGTCCTCGTCCAGCTCCACCAACTCAGACTCCAGCTGCGCGTCCAAGAAAATAGCAGTCGCCGGCGCCACCAGAGCGCTCAGTTCAGCCTGCAGCTCCTTATCCGCCAAGCCCGCATCATCCATATTGAACACGTAGACGAACGGCTTCGACGTCATCAACTGGAAGGACCGTAGCGCCTCCTGATCCAGCTTCGCACCCTCCGGACCAGACAGAAGCTTCCCCTCCGACAGCAGTTTCTGGGCGGCCACCGCCGTGTCGAGGACGACCTTCGGCGTCTTCTTCCCGCGCACCTCTTTTTCGAGGCGTGGAATCGCCTTCTCAATGGTCTGCAGATCCGCCAACATCAACTCAGTCGTAATCGTGTCGATATCATCTTCCGGGTTGATGACCCCGTCGACGTGCACAACGTCCTCGTCCGCAAAAACGCGCGTGACCAGGCAGATCGCGTCGGCTTCGCGAATGTTCGCCAGGAACTGGTTGCCCAGTCCCTCCCCCTGCGACGCTCCGCGCACGATCCCCGCGATATCCACAAACGACACCACGGCGGGCACCAGTTTCTCCGAACCGTACAGTTCCGCCAGGCGCCCCAGCCGCTCATCGGGAAGCGGCACTATCCCAATGTTCGGTTCAATGGTCGCGAACGGGTAGTTCGCCGCCAGAACAGTCGCGCGAGTAAGAGCATTAAAAAGGGTCGACTTACCCACATTGGGCAGCCCCGCAATACCAATCGTCAAAGACACGCCACAAGTCTAGGTTAGGTGGGCGCCGCGATACATGCCGAGGGCGGTGAGAACCGGCACGAGGACGCCGGTTGCGCGCGCAGATACGCCAACGCACCTCACGCACGCGACCATATGGACGAGGGCGAGGGCGAGGGCGAGCCGCGCGCCCAGCCCCTACCGCGTGTGGTTTGGAGCCGGCGTCCGTCCCTTCACGTGCAGCGGCAACAATCCCTTGTCCTTCAGGTCGTTCTTCAGGTTGCGCGGCAGGGCGAAGGTGATGGTTTCGACTTGGGTGCGCACCTCTTCGACCTCGCCAAAACCGTGGTCCTGCAACCAGGAGATCACGTCTCTCACCAGGATTTCGGGCACGGACGCGCCGGACGTGACGCCGACTGTCTTTGCGCCCTCGAACCACTCCTCACACAGTTCCGAGGCCATGTCGACGCGATACGACGCACCCGCCCCGTTCTCCAACCCCACTTCCACCAGACGAACGGAGTTGGAGGAGTTCGCGGAACCCACGACCACCAGCACGTCTGCACGCGGCGCGATGGCCTTCACGGCCTCCTGGCGGTTCTGGGTTGCGTAGCAAATGTCGTCCGAGGGTGGGTTCATCAACGCCGGGAACCTCTCCCGCAAGCGCCGCACCGTCTCCATGGTTTCGTCCACACTGAGCGTGGTCTGCGAGATCCAGACGACCCGCTCCGGGTCACGCACCACGACGTCGTCCACCTCTTCGGGGGAGCCGACAATCTGGATGTGGTCAGGGGCTTCGCCGTATGTGCCCTCAACTTCTTCGTGGCCGCGGTGGCCGACCAGGATGATGTCGTAGTCCTTGTCGGCGAAGCGTACGGCCTCACGGTGGACTTTGGTGACCAGTGGGCAGGTGGCATCGATCGTGCGCAGGTTGCGCACTGCGGCATCCGCGTGGACCTGTGGAGAGACGCCGTGGGCGGAGAAGATCGTAATGGCGCCCTCGGGAATCTCATCTACCTCTTCGACGAAAATGGCACCGCGGTCGGTCAGGGTTTCCACGACGTATTTGTTGTGGACGATTTCTTTACGCACATACACGGGGGCACCGTGGAGTTGCAGCGCGCGCTCCACCGCTTCCACCGCCCGGTCCACGCCCGCGCAGTAGCCGCGTGGGGCCGCCAGGAGAATCGTCTTCGCGTCTGCGCCTGCGTTCGCATCCGCGTTTGCGCCCGCTCTCGTCGAGGACGTTTTCGTCGAGGACGTCCGAACCGTCATAGTGTCACCCGTAGTCATGGTTCCAATCTATCGAACGAGGACGCCCGGGGCTTGCGGGGTCCGACACAGCTGCAGCGCATTACACGCCGGTTGTTCGCAATGCGGGTTGCTGCTCCTGTGGATAACAAAAGACACTTGTCGGAGGGTTCTGGGAAACTGGCTGCATGAACGAACGAACGCTGGCACCGCGCGCTAACCAGACCACGGCGGAGAACCCGTGGCCGCTGAAGCTGCTCACGTCCAATATTTCCAAGTACGTGGATCGTATGGCGGAGCTGTGGGTGGAGGGTCAGGTTGTCGAATACAACCAGCGCGGCTCCACACGCATGTCTTTCTTTACGCTACGTGATGTGGATGCGGACGTCTCCATGCGTGTTACCGCATTCGGGAACCTTGTGGCGGATGCTGGGCCCGGATTTGAGGAGGGCGCGCGCGTAGTGATGCGGGTTAAGCCTTCGTTTTGGGAGCAGCGTGGCTCGTTGTCCCTCATGGCTAAAGAAATCCGCATTCAGGGTGTCGGGTCTCTCTTGGCGCAAATTGAGCAGTTGCGCCAGCAGTTGGCCCGGGAGGGTTTGTTTTCTCCGGAGCGCAAACGACCGCTGCCTTTCATTCCTAACCGCATCGGCCTGATCTGCGGGAGGGATGCGAAGGCAAAGGACGACGTGTTGGAAAACGCGCGGGTGCGGTGGCCGCTTGCTCGTTTTGAGATTCGTGAGGTGGCGGTTCAGGGTCAGTTCGCGGTAAAGGAGGTCGGAGGCGCCCTCGTCGAACTTCAGCAGATGTCGGACGTGGATGTCATTGTCATCGCGCGCGGGGGTGGCTCAGTCGAAGATTTGCTTCCGTTTTCTGACGAACGGTTGGTGCGCGCAGCGGCGGCCAGCACAAAGCCTGTTGTATCAGCCATTGGTCATGAGGGGGACGTGCCGCTTCTTGATTTGGTGGCGGACTACCGCGCCTCGACACCGACGGATGCTGCCAGAAGGATTGTTCCGGATTTCCGGTCGGAGCTGCAGGAGGTGTCACACCTGCGGACGCTGGCCATGTCAGCGGTCAGGACCAGACTGGGCCGTGAGGCGGAGCTGTTGAACCTCATTGCGTCTCGCCCTGTCCTGCAGAAGCCCACAGCAACGATTGAGGCCCAAGCCGCGGGACTTGAGAACGCTACTGCACGCATGCGCTCAGCGGTGATACGGATGCTGGGCCAGCAAGACGCACAGGTCGGTCAACTTTCGGCGAAACTGGCAACACTTTCTCCGCTTGCGACCCTGGAACGTGGATACGCCATTTTGCGGACTCCATCAGGGACCGTGATTACCGATGCGGCCACTTTGAAACCCGGCGCGTTATTGGAAGGCATGGTCACACACGGAACATTCGTCAGCAGTGTGGTCGGGGCGAACCCCAGTGGGTCATTCGTGACCGCGGACAACGAAAAATAACTGCCAGGCTAAGACCATCTTCGACGCACACCCAACAATCGGCCCAAAGCAGGAACCGGCCGCCAGCCATGAACCAATGAGAGTAGGAAAATGATGAACCAAGGTAACCTCGCAAGCGAAGGCGCCCTCGCCCCGGAAACTATGACTTACGAAGCTGCGAAAGAAGAGTTGCGTGGAATAGTATCTGCGCTCGAAGCTGGCTCCGTTCCGCTTGAGCAGACGCTAGAGTTGTGGAAAAGAGGCGAAGCGCTCGCGTCTCGGTGCCGCTCCATCCTGGAAGCAGCGGCCGCCCAGATCGACGCAGTGGCAGCGTCTCCCAGCTCCTGACCAACCCGGAGTCCAAAAAGAGGGGTCCGGCACTACAACCCGTACCCACGCTCTATTGAACAAAGAGGTAGCCAATGAGCACGTCACTGCAGCCATCCGTCCTCGTAATTGGCGAAGCCCTTATCGACCTCGTTATTGACCCACGCAAAGACACCCTAGAACCTCATGCTGTCCCGGGCGGTTCGCCCGCAAACGTTGCGCTTGCCCTTGGCCGACTTGGGTTAGATGTTGAGCTGGTGACTTGGTTCGGCCAAGACGACCACGGTGAAATGATCGCCACGCACCTGGATAAGTCCAATGTCAAAGTCTCTTCGGGAAGTAATGGAGCCGCGCGGACTCCCACTGCTCTGGCGAACTTGGATATGAAGGGCGCAGCGACATACACCTTCGATCTGGAGTGGGCACCTGTCTCTCCTGTTGAGATTCCTGAGTCGGTGGCATTCGCTCACACCGGTTCTATTGCCGCCGTGATCGAACCGGGCACGACCACGGTGTTGGAGGCACTGACGCGGGCCCGCGCTCAGGCCATAACCTCTTACGACCCCAACGCACGCCCCACCCTTATGGGGGACGCCGCTGATGCTCGCAAGATGGTCGAAGATTTCGTGCGACAAAGCGACGTTGTCAAGGTTTCTGATGAAGACCTTGAGTGGCTGTACACGGGTGAGGATCCCTTGGACTCAGCACAGCGGTGGACCAATGACTTAGGAACCGCGCTGATCGTCATCACGCGCGGCAAGAAGGGTCCAATCGCCTGGACCCAAAACGGAGAGCGTGTGGCGGTTACCCCCACCAAGGTGAAGGTCGTCGACACCGTGGGCGCGGGCGACACGTTCATGGGTGGACTGATCGATGCTCTCTGGCGTCGCGGATACAAGGGGGCCGATAAGCGCGACGACTTGGCAAACATAGGCCCGAAGGAGCTGGAAGAGATTCTGGTGGACGCCAGTGCGGTCGCCGACGTGGTTGTGCAGCGCAGAGGCGCGAATCCTCCGTGGGCACACGAACTGGGCAGATAACAGACGCCTGCTGGAATAGGGGTGGGACGGGAGGATCCCTGTTCCACCCTTTTTCTCCGGGAAGTTACTTCCCTAGGCGACGCTCCCGCTGCGTATATGAACGCAATGCCCGAAGAAAGTCGACGCGGCGAAAGTCAGGCCAGAACGTTTCACAGAAATAGTATTCGGAGTGGGTGGACTGCCACATCAGGAATCCCGATAACCTCTGCTCCCCCGACGTACGGATTATCAGTTCTGGATCCGGCTGCCCTCTGGTATATAGGTGTGCCGCGATGTCGTCCACACTCAAGCACTCTGCGATTTCCTGCGTAGTCTTCCCCGACTCTGCAGATTCCAACAGGAACCCGCGAACGGCGTCCACCAACTCTTGACGGCCCCCGTACCCGACCGCAACATTCACCTGGAGGGTTCCCTCCAAACTGGACGTGGACTCCGTGGATGCACGCAACCTTGCGGCCACACCTTCCGGTAGTTGGCTGAGGTCGCCCACAATCTTCACGCGGTACTCCCCAGTGGCCACCAATTGCTCAACCAATGCCGTGATTATGTCCATTAGCTCACGGAGTTCCTGAGGATCCCTTGAGAGGTTGTCCGTAGAGAGAAGCCACAGCGTGACAACTTCCGTCCCCACTTCCTCAGCCCACGTCAGGAACTCAAGGACCTTGCTGGCACCTGCCTTATGTCCCTCCGACGCAACGGCCCCAGAGGCCCGAGCCCAGCGGCGGTTCCCATCCAGTATAACGCCGATATGGCGCGGTAATTGCGTCCTATCAAGCGAACGTGCCAGCCGGTACTCATAGAGCTCATAGAGGAGTTTTCCCTGCACAGCCTCTCCCCTCCGCAATGACTAGACACAACTCTACCCAAGGGGCGGGCAACCAAACACCTAGTTGGTGCGCGTGTGGATGATTGGGTTGAGGTAGCCTTCAATCTGGAAAGGATCTGTATGCCAATCGCTTCGACAAAGCCTGTAGCGTGGATTCCGGGACATCCGGTAGCCCGCAAACCTCGGTTGCGCGGGTGGGTTCACTTCGCTGCGGCACCACTGTCCTTGGCGGCCTCTATCGTCTTAGTGGTACTGGCCCCGACCACTGGATTGAAGTGGGCGTCCGCAGTGTACCTCGCGTCTTCCTTCATATTGTTTGGTGTTTCTGCCCTCTATCACCTCTTCTACTGGAAGCCGTCAGTGGAGAAGGTCCTGAAACGCCTTGACCATTCCAACATTTTCTTACTGATCGCCGGCACGTACACACCCATCACCGTTGGTACCCTCACGGGTAACAGCCGTGTGATTCTCCTCACCATCGTGTGGGTTGGGGCCGTTATCGGCATAGGTGTGAACCTCCTGTGGCCGTCGGCACCCCGATGGCTCTCCACCCTGATCTACGTGATCTTAGGGTGGACAGCAATCTGGTATTTGCCAGAGCTTTGGGAGAAGGGCGGCGCCGCCCTCGTCATTCTCATTGCTGCTGGCGGAGTACTTTACACAATCGGAGCAGTGGCGTACGCGTTGAAAAAACCCAACCCGTGGCCGGAGTGGTTCGGTTTCCATGAGATCTTCCATGTATTCACTGTGCTCGCTTGGGCGTGCCAGTGCGTGGCGGCCTACTTCGCGGTTCTCACTTAGGGTTGCCGCGCCACCCGCACACCAGGTGCCGGCCAGCGCTAGGCTATCCCCATGACAGATAAAACTTGGTTGACGCAAGGTCAATACGACAAACTGAAGCAGGAATTGGACCAGCGCCGTGACGTGCGTAGGCCTGAGATCGCGACGCTAATTGAGAATGCGCGACGCGAAGGTGACCTAAGCGAAAATGGTGGCTATCAGGCTGCTCGCGAAGAACAGTCCATGAACGAAACACGCATCCTTCAGCTGGAAGATCTCCTTCGGGATGCTGAGGTCGGAGAAACGCCAGACGATGACGGCGTCGTTGAACCCGGAATGGTGGTAACAGCCAAAATCGCGGGAGACGAAGAAACATTCCTCTTGGGCGCAAGGGACGCCGGAGAAGGCCTCAACATGCGCGTATATTCACCGACCGCACCCCTTGGCAAGGCCATCATTGGGCTCAGCGCGGGTGGGAAAACCTCATATGATGCCCCCTCTGGCGCGAAGATAACCGTTGAGGTGATCTCCGCCGTCCCCTACACCGCTTAGCAATGCCCAGGTGCGCATGTCGATGGGTGCTGCCCCACCGACGTGCGCACCGGTGCGGCTGCGTGTAGGAGGAGCAGACTGCTTAGAATCTAGCGCGTGCGCTCCACATCTTCTTCTGCCGCCAACTCTGAAACTGCTGCGGGGTCCGCAGCGGACACCTCCACGCGTTTGCCGTCCGCGTTGCCTCTTCCGCGCGTAACCGTGTGAGCGGTTTTGTACGATGCCGCAATCTGGGTCTCCATGGTTCCCGGTGCCCCACCTGGACGTTTCTCATCTGTCGCCAACTGCGGGTACATGTCATGTCCGTGTAGATACATGACGGTCACGTTCACGAACGCCAACAGCGGGACTGAGAACACAGCACCTGCTATGCCGCCAACTGCACCGCCGACCATAACGGCCAAGACCACGGCCACCGGATGTAAAGACACCGCCTGCGACATGAGCCATGGGTGGAGGACATTGCTTTCGATCTGCTGGACTGCAAGGACCACAAGCAGCATGATGATCGCGCTGGTCATACCATTGCTTACCAGCGCTAACAGCACCGCGACCGCACCGGAAATGAACGCACCAAGAATGGGGATGAACGAAAACAGGAAAACCAAGACCATGATTGGGATGGCTGCGGGAACACCCAAAGCCAGCGTGCCCAGACCGATGCCCACTGCATCAATGGCGGCGACCTTGAGCTGAGTGCGTATGTACCAGCCCAGCGTAACCCATCCGCGGATTCCAGCCTCATTCGTCTGATGCCTCCAACGCTCTGGGAGGATCCGCAGGAACCAGATCCACATTGCGCGCCCATCCTTCAGCAAGAAGAAGAGGACGAACATCATGAGCAGTCCTGACGTCGCAAGGCTCACCGCCGAGCTAGCAAATGTGAGAGCCTCTGACGCGATCAGCCCACCGTAGTTCTTGGCGAGGGCGCCTAGGTCGGACTGGAACTCATCCAGGAACCCCACAAGCGCCTCCGTGTCAAGGCCAAGCGGACCGTCGGAAACCCATTCAATGAGGCGGTCAAGCCCACGCAATGCTTGCAACGCCATCGTAGAGAGCTGGTCGACCAGCTGCCCAACCGCTACTGCCGCCAACACGGTGACCGCGGCAATGCCGGCTAAGAGCCCGACGACCGCGGACAGCGCATTACCAAAGTGCAGACGATCCCGCAGGAAGGACACCAAGGGAGCGAGCAGTAGCGCCAGAAGCAAACCGACCAGGCAGGCAATGACAAGGTTACTGACCGGCCTGAGCAGCCATGCGAACGCGGCCAACGCCGCCATCACGACTAAGACTCTCCAGCTCCACGCCGCCGCCACACGCAAACTCAAACTTACCTGTGAGGCAACGGATTCCTCTGATGTTTCCTTCGGGGCGTCATGCATGTTGGCTTCCCTCTCCCTCTTTTTGCCTAATGGTGGAAAACTGACAGGTAAGACTCAAGTCTCTGGCAAGCAGCTCAGCGATAACTATTGCGTTTCGCAACGCTCTTTGAACAGGTCGCATAGTTAGGAGGAACTCCATGGCCGCACCCGAAACGACACGGCATGTTGTCTTAGGAACAAGTTTGAGTCTACCGGCAGGTAAGGGACTGCTTGAGGTTTTCTTGGCGGGCGGATGTTTTTGGGGAGTAGAGCGATTCCTCTGGCAAGTCCCAGGGGTCGTGTCGACCGCCGTCGGCTACATGGGTGGGCGCACCACGAATCCCACGTATATCGCGGTCTGCACCGGAATGACAGGCCACGCGGAGGCGGTGCGCGTGGTCTATGACCCGAACACGGTCACGACTAGGGCGCTCCTTGCTGTCTTCTTTGAAAACCATGACCCCACACAGGTTAACCGCCAGGGAAATGACAGAGGGACCCAGTACCGTAGCGCAATTTGGACAACGACGGAGTCACAATTTCAGGAAGCGGTGGACCTGAAACACGTCTACGCAGCAGAACTAAGACGGGCCGGTTATGGGCCGATCGCTACCGACATCGCACCACCTCCGCCGCCTCCCTTCTACTATGCGGAGGACTACCACCAGGGTTATCTACACAAGAACCCTGGCGGGTACTGCAATCACGGCTTCAACGGAACGCACTGCCCGCGTGGCGTGGGGGCCGAATAAACCTGGCGATAGAAGTATGGAGAGCTTTAGGTGCGGCCTAGAAAGCTGTTGGACATAGATGGTGGCCTAGGAATGGATCCTAGGCCACCATTTCCGAGTTAGCGTGCTACCTACCGGCCGCGACGATGTCCGTGACGAACACTAGGGTATCGCCGCCGGCAATCCCCGCCTGGGGAACGCCGAATTCGCCGTAACCCAAGTGGGGTGGGATCGCCAACAGGACACGTGAGCCCACACGCTGACCCACTAGGCCGTCATCCCATCCAGCGATTACCATTCCGACACCGATCTGGAAATCAAGCGGCGCACCGCGGTCGTACGAGTTATCAAAAACGTTTCCGTTCCAAACCTGTCCCAGGTAGTTGCAAACAATGGTGTCACCGGCCTCAACCACTGGTCCATCTCCTTCTTCAAGGACTTCGACCACTAGATCCTGAGGCGGCTCAGCGCCCGCGAACTCAATGGCTGGCTTGTCTCCAAACTGACCGCTTACCACTACGTTTTCCATTCAGACTCCTACTGTTGCTGACTTTCTCTGCATCGTGAGTTCAGGCTACCTGGATTGCATCCGAGACAAGATGTTCAAGATCTCAACATACAACCACACAAGCGTAACCATGAGCCCAAATGCGCTCATCCAAGCGTACTTGGAAGGCACCCCCTGCTGGACGCCAATCTTCACCTGGTCGAAATCGCTAATCAGGCAAATGGCGCCGATGAACACCGCGAAAACCGAAAGCGCTACGCTCAGCGGGAAGCCCATGATCGTGGGGCCATCGACGCCACCCATGTTCACGCCCAGCATTGAAACGACCCAGATCAGAAGACGAGAAAGGATCAACCCGAACAAAGAAATAAGGGCGAATCGCTGCATCTTCGGAGAGTTACGCACCTTTCCGGATGCAAAGAGCGCCAACGTCACGCCAAACACCGCGAACGTCGCAAGCACTGCTTGCACAACCACCCCGGGGTACATCATGTTCATGACAAGACTCAGCGCACCCAACGCCAGACCCTCAAAGGCCGCGTAAGACAGCACCAGAGCGGGACGGATTGTCTTTGAAAAGATGTTGATCATTGCGAGGACGAAGCCGCCCAGCAATCCACCAATGAGGAATGGTAATGCGAACCCTGGGTTGGCTGCAGCAGCGAACCACGCGACGGCTGCAACCGCCACCAAGAGCCCTAGGCTAATCCCCGTTTTCACAATGACGTCGTCATATGTCATCCGTCGCATGTCGACGGCGTCCGCAGAAGGACTTTCATAGGCTGCACGCGCTTCCTCAAAAGCACGCTGGTCGTATATGGGACGGCTTTGAGCCGCCGTCTGCTGGGTCGCTGCAACGTCTTGCACGGCCCACTGGGATTCCATTCGGTTAAAGACCGGGTTAGACATTCCGCCTCCGTCGTGGTTCAACTGTTAACACCATAGGCTTTCACAGGTCGCTGCCGTAGCGCTAGGGCTTCCGCCCTGGGCTTTATGAAGGACGCTTTGCCACTGGAAGCAACCCTTATTTTTCAAAACCGTAAGGAGCTGCCGCAGTTGCGGCAACATTGACGATTTCGCTTTTGGTTGCGGGAATGTCCGCAACCGCTGCGGAGTGCCCCGATGAGGAGGGCGCGCAGCTGGGTTCCCACTCTGTAGCCACGCTCGAACCAGAGGAAAGCACGGAGGCTATTCCCGAACCAGTTGCAGAAACGCTGGACTACCCGGAGGAAACCTCGGAGCAAATCCTGGAGGAAATGCCCGGAGATGAGTTGGGTGCGGGCGACGAGGAGTACGTAGATGCCGCGGCTTTGGAAGCAGACGCGGGGACTGCGACCGCCTTCGGAACGGAGCTCCTCTCAGTACTGAACGCTGAACGCGCCAAATACTCCTTACAGCCGCTGAAACTAACAGTTGCAGCACAGGCCTACGCGCAAACGTATACACAAACTTGGACCAGTCGGTACTCCACATGCGGGAAGTCTTCCCTAGCTGGATGTCATATGGACACGCTGCTGGGCGGGGGTCAACTACTTACCGCGCGCAAGAGCTAAAGAAGCAGGGATGGCGCAACGGCGGCGACCTGTTAGCACGTGGGTTCAGCTCTGAGGAAGCAGTCGCAAGAGCGTGGCTGAACTCCGACGCTCACCGCAAGTGGATCATGGATGGCTACGGGGCGATGACCGCTGTCGGCCTCGGAAAGGTCTCCACGACTACGACCAGCGGCCACATAACCACAACGACGAACACGTGGACGCTATGGATCGTCGGCCCCCCATGACGGATCCCTCCCCTGATATGCGGGAAGTGGGAAAGACGACGACCCCTACAGCGGCGACCCCCACGCCCCCTGCTCCGACAACTCCTACTCCCACTCCCACTCCCAAGGAGCCGCCATCCCAACAGCCCGGCGCAGTGGCGTCTGCCGCTATTGAGCGTCTGGCAGGAACTTGCAGATACACTACGAACCTGGCACTAAACCAGGAGAAGATGAAACCCAACACCCCGGTTTTCATAGCGACCGGAGCCAACTTCCCCGATGCATTATCCGCTGCGGCGGCCGGTGGCGCCGTCAACGCTCCTGTTCTTTTGGGCAACGGCGCATCCGCTCCGTCCCTGAGCGCTGCTCAGACCAGTGCCCTATCAAGATCCAAGACGAAGACCGTCCACCTCGTCGGGGGAACCGGAGTTGTGAACGCACGGTTGGAAGCGAATATTAGGGCCAAAGGCTACAGCACCAGCCGGCTATTTGGCTCTAACAGGTACGCCACGAACGCCGCGGTCAACCGATACGTAGACAGCAAGGTGGGGACGTCCGTCACGGACATGTGGGTCGCAACCGGTCAGAATTTCCCTGATGCACTGTCAGCCGCGGCGCCAGCTGGGAATGGCACCTCCCGACTTGTGCTTTCCGGAGGCGCATGCCTGCCGAAGGATAGT
The DNA here is from genome assembly GCA_964344825.1 of uncultured Actinomyces sp. Lineage (GTDB taxonomy): Bacteria > Actinomycetota > Actinomycetes > Actinomycetales > Actinomycetaceae > Scrofimicrobium. The sequence goes on along the minus strand of CAYFOT010000040.1, from coordinate 170 downwards.
GTTTCGAGCATCCTTGGGACGCAATTGGACCGTGTGCACCTTGTCGGAGGATCCGGTGTGCTGGGCCCGTCCATTGCTGCCCTAAAGCAGTGCTGACACGCGCGGGCGGCTATGCGTACCCCCGGTCGGACTCGAACCGACACTGGACCGATTTTAAGTCGGCTGCCTCT
>CAYFOT010000039.1:0-13198 GCA_964344825.1 uncultured Actinomyces sp. | reverse complement strand
CAGTGAGGACAAGGTTTCTGAGGACACCCGCTCCACCGTCCAGAAGGCGATCGATGAGGTCAAGTCCTCCCTTGAGGGCGACGACACCGACGCGGTCAAGAAGGCCCTTGAGCACCTCAATGAGGTCGGCATGAAGATCGGCGAAGAGGTCTACAAGGCCGCTGAGGCGGCCGCTGCTGAAGAGGAGCTGCCCAGCCAGGAAGACGTCAACGCTGAAGAAGAGGTCATTGACGCAGAGATCGTTGAGGACGAAGACGACAAGTAGTCAGCACTAAAACCAGTGCCGACGGACACGTAAGTTAGGGAGGGGGTCGCGCTTCGCGGCCCCCTCCACGTCTGTCCACACCAACCCCCGCGCGGATTGCCGCACGCAAGATAGGTTGGTTTGTGCGAGGACGGTTGAAGTGGAAGATGGAAATGACTGAAGAAAACTTGAATGAAGAGGCCCAGCCCAACAAGGACGCCGCTGGGGATAGCGCAGACTTCGCTCAGTTTGAGGAAGACTTTGGCGATGAATCCGCCCTCGTCCAACTGCAGACTGAGCTGGACAAGACGAAGGACGACCTAGCGCGTTCCCGGGCGGAGACGTACAACGTCCGCCAGGAGTACAACAACTACGTGCGCCGCACGAAGGAAGAGGCTGGGCGACGCAAGGCGGAAGCTCAGGAAGACGTCGTTGAGACCCTGCTTCCCGTGTTGGACGACATTGAGGCATCCAGGGCGGCGGGTGCGCTTGCGGATGGTCCTTTCGCCGCGATCGCAGACAAGCTGGAAGAGATCTTGGCCAGCCGTTATGGCTTGGAACAGTTCGGAGCAGCAGGGGACGTATTCGACCCGATGCTGCATGATGCTCTGATGGCGAACACAAGCCCAGACGTGGAGGTTGCCGTGATCAACACGGTTCTTCAGCCTGGCTTCAAGGTGGGGGAGCGCGTCCTGCGTCCCACCAAAGTTATCGTCGACAACCCCGCGTAAAGCGGAACCAAGTAGGGAGGGTTAAATGGCTGAGCAAGATTGGCTCGACCAGGACTTCTACAAGGTTCTGGGAGTGAGTAAAGACGCCGACGAAAAGGAAATCCGCAAGGCCTACCGCAAGCTCGCGCGCAAGTGGCACCCTGACCAGAACGCTGGGGACGCCAAAGCGGAGGCGAAGTTCAAGGAAATCGGAGAGGCCTTTGCGGTCCTTTCCGACAAGGAACAGCGCGAACGCTACGACGCGATCAGAGCCATGGGCGCAGGCGGCGCACGCTACACAGGTGGCGGCGCGGGCGGCGGCTTTGAGGACATGTTCGGGGGCATGTTCGGGGGCGGTCCTCAAGGAAACCCGAACGTAAGGTTCCAAACGTCTGGAGGTGGCGGCGGGTTCGGCGGAGCCGAAGACATCCTGTCGTCGCTCTTCGGTGGCATGGGTGGCGGCGGGTCATCCTTTGGTGGCGGATCCCCGTTTGGCAGGGGTGGCGCGCAGTACGCAGCGCCCTCGCCCCAAAAGGGAGCGGATCTCACGACTTCCACGACGCTGACGTTCAAGCAGGCGTATGAGGGGGAGACACTGCAGTTCTCCATGGACGGCAAGTCCATGAAGGTCCGCATCCCCGCTGGCGTCCGCGACGGACAGAAGATTCGGTTGCCAGGTAAGGGTCAACCCGGAGTGAACGGTGGTCCTGCGGGCGACTTGGTCGTGAAGGTCTCCGTGCAGAAGAGCCCCGTGTTCTCCATGGAGGGCACGAATCTACGTGTGAAGCTGCCGGTTTCGTATCCTGAGGCGGCCCTGGGTGCAACGGTGAATGTGCCGCTGCCTGACGGGACCAGCGTCGGGGTGAAGGTCCCGGAAGGAACCTCTTCCGGTCGCGTGTTGCGTTTGAGGGACCGCGGTGTGAAGCGACCCAAGGGACGCGGAGACGTGCTGGTTGAGATCCAGATCGCGACTCCAAAGAACCTGTCGGAAGCCGCCAAAGCAGCTGTGGAGACACTCAAGACTGAGTTGGGGGATTGGGATCCACGTGAGGATCTAAAGGCCGCCGCGGCAGGATAGTCATGAGGTAGGTGAGGTTGCAATGTCTGAGGAAGCTCGGAAAGAAGCCGACGCGATCTTCACCGTGTCTGTCGCAGCGTCACTTTCGGGCATGCATGCCCAGACCCTGCGGCAATACGACCGGTTGGGCTTGGTCAGCCCCGCCAGAGCCAAAGGCCAGGGGCGCAGGTACAGCCATGTTGACTTGGATCGGCTGCGCCGCATTCAGAAGTTGACACAAGAGGACGGCATGAACCTGGCGGGCGTCCAACGTGTCTTGACGCTGGAAGATGAGCTGGAAGCCATGCGCCGGGAGGTCGCGCGCCTTACCGCTGTCGTCAGGCAGTCCGCCGCGCCCACCCGTGGCGTCTTCCTGGCCGATTCGACGGGTAGTGTGCGGATCCGTCCGCATGCGACGAAACGGGAGCCCGAACAGGGGGGCGAGGGCGGAGGACGCGTGTTCGTGCCCCCCTTGCCACGGCCGCAGCAAACCACGGTCGCGGTCCGCGGCGCACTAGAGTTGTCCCAGAAGCGCGGAAACGCCCTCGTCCGCACCCCCTTGGCGGGGTGGCAACGGGTCGCGGCGCTACGCATGGAGCAAATGATTGCTAGGAAGCGGGAAGGCCGGAAATGATGCCTAGGGGTAGAAACGCAACCAGCCTGTCCGTGCGTGGTCGGCTTGGACTACGCGCGGGAATGGCGGCGCGAACCGCATCTAGGGCGCTCGGTAAGGGTGCTGGCGGAATGTTCGGCGGTAAGGTGGCGCTTTCCGTTGCCCCGCAGATCATTGAGGAGCTGTCGGAGGGGAAGAAAACCGTCCTCGTCACCGGCACGAACGGTAAGTCCACCACCACGAAGATGACGGCGGCCGCGCTTTCTACTCTGGCACCCGTCGCGGCGAATCTAGGCGGGGACAACATGTTGACCGGCGTCGCCACAGCACTCATGACCGGTCGTGACGCGCCGTTTGCGGTCCTTGAGGTGGATGAGATGAACTTGCCGGCGGTGGCGGCGCGGACAAACCCTGACGCCATCGTCTTGCTTAACCTGTCGCGCGACCAGTTGGACCGCGTCGGCGAAATAGGTGCCGTGGAACGGCGTATTAGGGACGCCGTCGATGCCTGCCCCGATACAGTCGTGGTTGCCAACTGTGATGACCCGCTGATCGTGTCGGCCGCTTGGCATGCGCCGCATGTGGTGTGGGTTGCGGCAGGGGCGCCCTGGAAAGACGATGCCGCGTCGTTCCCGCTGAATGGCGGTTTGGTTATCAGGGAGGGCGACACGTGGTTCGTTGAGGGGGACGGGAACTACAAGCGCCCTGAACCTCAATGGTGGATTCGTGACGTGGAGGCCGATGGTTCATTCCGGTTGAATGGCCCCGAAGATGCATCCGCGCGGGTGCGCTTGTCGCTGCCAGGGAGGGCAAACCGCGGTAATGCGGCTCAAGCGATCGCGACCGCAGTCTCCCTGGGGGCGAACCTCAACAGGGCCGTGCGGGCGCTTGCCCACATCGACGGTGTCGCGGGGCGCTATCAGAGTTACGACGTGGATGGCAGGGCGACCAACCTGTTGTTGGCTAAGAACCCTGCTGGCTGGCAGGAGTCCCAGACTGCGGTTCCAGCGGATACTGAGCAGTTGGTTATTGCGGTGAATGGACAGGATGCCGACGGGAACGACCTGTCGTGGCTATGGGACGTGGACTTCACTCCCATTGCGGAACTGAACCCTAAGCGCCTGGTGGCATCCGGTGAGCGGGCCGCTGACCTGGCAGTTCGTTTGGAGTACGCTGGAATAAGCGCCCAGGTGGTCGATGACCCGTTCGATGCGGTCAGAGGAATGGAGCCGGGCCACGTGCAGGTGTTAGCGAACTACACCGCATTCAGGGATCTCCTTCGGGACGTCAAGGCGGCTGGATTCGACGTGTCGGACGAAGCCGCTGCAAACGGCACATCCACTAGGGAGGCATAGGGTGTCTGACTCAACGTTACGCATAGGCGTTATCTACCCCCAGGTGCTCGGCACATACGGTGACACCGGCAACGCGGTCGTCCTCCAGCAGAGGGCGGTACGCCGTGGCATAGATGCCGACATCACGATGGTGGGTTTAGCCGATGAAATACCAACAGAGCTGGACATCTACGTTCTTGGAGGCGGAGAGGACACCGCACAGGCTATCGCGGCCCAGCGGATGCGGAGCCACCGTGGACTGTTTCAGGTCGCCGCGGCAGACAAACCGATCTTGGCGATCTGCGCTTCCCTTCAGGTTCTTGGGCACACGTACACGGACGCCGTGGGGCGTGAAGTCGCGGGACTGGGTCTCCTTGACGTAGTTACAACTCCACGCGGCAGTCGCGCCATCGGAGAGTTGGTTGAGGAACCGCTCCTGGAAGGGCTGTCAGAACTACTGACAGGGTTTGAAAACCACGGAGGTGGGACGACGCTTGGGCCGGATGCCGCTCCCCTTGGCAGAGTGCTGGTTGGGGTAGGTAACGGCGCAGTAGGTCTGGATGAGGGGGCGGAACCGGGTGTCCGGTATGAGGGTGCCGCGCAGGGCAGCATCATCGGCACTTATCTCCACGGGCCGGCCTTGGCGCGTAACCCTCAGTTGGCGGACTACTTGTTGGCGAGGGCGTTAGGGGTGGAACAGTCCGAACTGGCTGCACTGTCCGTGGCTGGTGTCGACCGACTCAGAAGTGAAAGACTGGCTGCAACAGGAGTTACAGGGGGCTGACATGAGCAATCCGAACAACATGGGTAACCAGGGGCAACAGGATCCGCAGTCGCCCTGGCCCGTTTATGGACAGAACACGTCTGGGAACACGGGACTGCCCGGCTCTAACCCCTGGCCCGTCTACGGGGCACCTGGAAACGCGGGGTCTTCTGGCTCAGGTGCGTCTGGGGAACCGTCAAGTGGCCCATACGGGCAGCCCGCAAACCAGTATCAGCAGCCTCCGGCTGGCTCTGTTCCACCTGCTGGTGGGCCGTTTACTGCTCCGCAACCGGGCGCCCAAGGCAGCGGGATGTACCGCGCGCAGGCTGCCACGGGTGTGCCGGGCATGCCTGGGCAGAACCTTCCTGGCAGAGGGGTGCAGATCCTCCTGATCATCCTGGGAGCAGTGATGATGGTTATCGTTGCGCCGATCGTCCTCGTCTCGATGCTCCTGGGCGGAATGGGGATGAGCAACATAGTTGAGCAGTCCCTACAGGCCCAAAACGGCGGCACCGTGACAGTTGATGAGTCAGGGATGATTGGGGTGGCTGCCAGCTCGAACGCGGTCATCAGCTGTTCGTTGGAGGGCGATTCGGGAACCATTGAGATGGTTCCTGAGGTCGATGGCGCCGTTCTGGTTGCGCGTGGGCTAACCCCGGGGCAGTACACGCTGAACTGCGACGGGCTGGGCCCGGCTGATGCCCTAGTCATCTTTGACGGTGGCGCCTTGGAGAACATGCTTCCGGCCACCATGAGGGCGCTTGGCTGGTCCTCAGTGGTTGGCGTCGGTGGTTTCGCGGTCCTCATCTGGGGCATCGTTTGGCTGGTGAAACGCAACAGGCAACGCAAAGCCATGATGCCCACCTACCCCATGTACGGGCAGGGCTACGGCGGCCCCTACGGCCCCGGAGGTCCGCAGGGCGCCTGACATTGGACCGCGGCGCCAACACCGGGAGGGCCGCTACTTGGCCGCCGGGTTAGCGCGCCGCGGACCCCAGTGTCGACCACAGAAACGCCCAGCCCAAGGCTTGGTTGTGTGCGCGCTGGCGGTTGTCGGCTGCGCCCCCGTGTCCGCCCTCGATATTCTCAAAATAGAGGACATCTTTGCCGGAATCCTGAGCCAAGAAACCAAGGGAACGCGCGTGTCCGGGATGGACGCGGTCGTCCTTAGTGGACGTGGTGATCATCAGCGGTGGATAAGCCCCGCCTTTGTCGAACAGGTGGATGGGACTGAACGACCGTATGTATTCCCACTGTTCAGGCTGGGTTGGGTCGCCATATTCTGCCATCCAGGAATGGCCCGCCAGCAACGTGTGGTAGCGCCCCATATCAAGCAGCGGCACCTGGCAGAGGATCGCCCCGAAGTCCCCCGGGTACTGCGTGTACATGTTGCCCATCAGCAGGCCACCATTCGACCCGCCCTGGGCGCCCAGCTGCGAACGAGTCGTCACGCCCCGCTCACACAAATCCCTTGCGACTGCCACGAAGTCCTCATACGCGCGGTGCCGGTTCTCTTTGAGGGCTGCCATGTGCCAGTCCGGCCCATACTCTCCACCGCCGCGAATGTTGGCGACGACGTAGGTGCCGCCGCGTTCCAACCATGCCTTGCCAACCGCTGGCGCGTACGCCGGGAGGAGACTCACGTTGAACCCGCCGTAGCCGTACAGGAGGGTCGGCGCCGGCATCGGCGCATCGCCTTTACGGACCTGGAAGTAGGGCACGCGGGTCCCGTCCTTCGACACCGCGAAGTGTTGCGTGACCTCCACGCCTTCGTTGTCGAACAGGTCGGGCGCCTGGTACACCAGTTCCGGCGCGTCCGCCAGATCGGCGTCCATGAGCCACAGCGCGCTGGGCTGGGCATATCCGGTGGTCACCACCCACAGGCGGTTGTCGTGCACGCGGTCAACGGCGCTCACCGACACGGTCACCAAGTTTCGGGGCGAGGGCGAGGACGAGCTCGCCTGTCCCTCTTCCCCTCCGTCCTCGTCCCGCGTGTTTTGCGTGACTTGTGGGACGGGCAGGTTCGAGCGTTCCCATTCGCCCTCGCCCCCCTCCTTCGGTGGGGTCAGAACGGACACGGCGGAGACCACGTCAACGATCGAGGTCACGACAACGTGGTTTGCCGTGGTCGTCACGGACTCCAGCACTTCGTTAGCAGTCGGCAGGAACAGTGGGCTGGGCTTCGCGGCGGTGGGGTTTGCGAGCAGGTCACCTGTCCGCAACGCCAAGAGCGCACCCGCGGGGTAGGTGGTGCCCGCGTGGTGCCACGCCTCACGCAACCAGACCCCAACCCACTGGTTCCAGACGAACACTTCTGCGGTCTGGGGGACGGGAATTTTGGTTGGCGTGCAGTCGGTGTACTGGTGTGGGTCTCCGTCCAGCAGGTAGGTGCTTGAGTTGTAGAAGTCGTCGCTGACTTGGATCAGGGAGCGCGTTCCCAGACCGTCGCGCACCGCGGTAGCCCAAACACCCATCGCGGAGGCGTCGCCCGTCAGGATGATGGGCGCGTCTTCCAGCGCCTGCCCACGCCTCAGGAGACGCGCCTGGAGGGGGTACCCGGAAGCGGAGGTGGAATCGTGGCCCATCGGCTGGCTGAGCCAGCACAGGTCCTCATCGATCCAGGTCAGGGAGCCTTTGCCTTCGGGGCGGTAAAATCCGCCCTCCACCCACTCCAGGGTGGACAAGTCGAACTCCCGTGTCTCATCGGCGTCGCTGCCGCCGTCTGACAGGGTGATGAGCGCGCGCTCATAGTTCGGCGGGCACACGGCCGCACCGTGCCAGACCCACGATTTGCCTTCTTTTTTGGCGAGGGCGTCCACGTCCACCAGCACCTCCCACCTGTCGGCGTGAGCCAGGTAGTCGTCAAGACGCTGGCGCCGCCACAGACCCCGCGGGTTGGCGTTGTCTGTCCAAAAGTTGTAGGCCCACTGCCCGCGGACCCGCACCATCGGGATGCGGTCGGGGCTGTCGAGGACGGAGAGGATCTGTGCCTCCAGCTCTGCAACAGAGGGCGTGAGGTCGCTTCCGTCGGCCAGGGTCGCCTCTGTTCGGGCGTTGTGCGCGCGCACCCACGCCAGTGCTTCGTCCCCCTCAATCTCTTCGAGGAAGGCGGGTGTCCGGCGGGTCATTGGGTCTGCGAATGGGTGCGGCTTGGTAGTCATACGACCAATGATTGCAACCAAAGTTGGGTTCCGCCACTTTGGGTGTGAAGGCTCCCGCACCTTCTGGCGTTTGGGAGTCTAGACTCGATAATTAGACGTAGCGGTGTAAGTGACCGCGTTCGATGGAGAGGAAACTGATGAGTGCAAAGCTGACAACTAGGGCGCAAGAGGCGGTTTCATCTGCTGTGCAGATGGCTTCTGCGGCTGGAAATCCTCAGGTTGAGCCACTTCATTTGCTTGAAGCGTTGCTGGAGCAGCCGGAGGGTATTGCTCTTTCATTACTGGCGTCGGCCGGGGTGCAGAGAGGTTCCGTAGGTGCGCAGGTGCGCACGGCTTTAGTGGCGTTGCCGCAGACCTCGGGTTCATCCGTTGGTCAGCCGCAAACGTCGCGGGCGCTGATGAACGTCATCACGGATGCGCAGAAGAGTGCGGAGGCAAAGGGAGACCAGTATGTCTCCACGGAACACCTTTTGATTGCGCTTGCGGCCTCTGATTCTGAGGCGGGAAAGATCCTGCGCAAGGATGGCGCGACGCCGGAAGTCTTGCGTGATGAGCTGGAAAAGTTGCGTCCCGAACCCATTACAACACCGGACCCGGAGGGGACTTTCCAGGCGCTCCTGAAGTATGGCCGCGACCTCACGGAGGTGGCGCGCGAAGGGAAACTGGACCCCGTCATCGGGCGTGACTCAGAGATTCGCCGCGTCGTCCAGGTCCTGTCGCGCAGGTCCAAGAACAACCCTGTCCTCATCGGTGAACCCGGTGTTGGTAAGACCGCGGTTGTTGAGGGGCTGGCGCAGAGGATCGTTGAGGGCGACGTACCGGAATCCCTGCGCAACAAGAAGCTCATTAGCCTCGACCTGGGTGCCATGGTTGCGGGTGCGAAGTACCGGGGTGAGTTTGAGGAGAGGTTGAAGGCCGTCCTCGACGAAATTAAGAACTCCGATGGTGAGGTCATCACGTTCATTGATGAGCTGCACACGGTCGTTGGTGCGGGTGCCTCTGAGGGTTCCATGGATGCGGGCAACATGCTGAAGCCTATGCTGGCGCGCGGTGAGCTCCGCATGGTTGGGGCCACGACCCTGGATGAGTACCGGGAGAATATTGAGAAGGACCCGGCGTTGGAGCGGCGCTTCCAGCAGGTTTACGTGGGGCAGCCGTCCGTTGAGGATACTGTCGCTATTCTGCGTGGGATCGCACCGAAGTACGAAGCCCACCACAAGGTCACCATCTCTGACGGCGCGCTGGTTGCCGCTGCGGAACTGTCCGACCGGTACATCACGGGTCGTCAGCTTCCGGACAAGGCCATTGACCTTATTGATGAGGCCGCATCCCGTCTGAGGATGGAACTGGATTCATCTCCGGAAGAGATCGACCAGTTGCAGCGCGCGGTGAACAGGCTCCGGATGGAGGAGTCATACCTTGCTGAGTCGGATCCAGACGGGGAAGATGAAGCAACCGTTGACCGACTGTTGCGCCTGCGTGAAGACATCGCAGAGAAGGAAGAGGAGCTCCATTCTCTGGTTGCGCGTTGGGAAAATGAGAAGGCCGGCCACAACAAGATCGGTGATTTGCGCGTACAGCTCGATGAGCTGCGTACGGCGTTCGACCTGGCCCTGCGTGACGGCAGGTATGAGGAGGCCGGACGCATCCAGAACGGTGAAATCCCGGAGGTGGAAGCAAAGATTGCGGAAGCGGAGCTGGCTGAGATTGATGACCGTGAGGCCGCCGGTGAACCCATGATTGCGGAGCGCGTCGGACCCACCCAGATTGCCTCCGTCATTGAGTCTTGGACGGGCATTCCCACCGGCAGGCTGCTGCAGGGGGAGACGGAGAAGCTCCTGGAGATGGAAGACTGGATCGGCAAGCGCCTCATCGGGCAGTCCGCCGCGGTGCGCGCGGTTGCTGATGCGGTGCGCCGCTCCCGCGCAGGCGTTGCAGACCCGAACCGTCCCACCGGATCCTTCCTCTTCCTGGGCCCGACCGGTGTCGGTAAGACGGAGCTGGCGAAGTCACTTGCGGAGTTCCTCTTCGATGATGAGCGCGCGATGATTCGCATCGACATGTCGGAATACTCAGAGAAGCATTCGGTGGCGCGTCTGGTCGGTGCGCCTCCGGGATACGTGGGGTATGACGAGGGCGGGCAGTTGACAGAGGCCGTCCGCCGGCGCCCGTACTCCGTGGTCCTGTTGGATGAGGTCGAAAAGGCTCACCCGGAGATCTTCAACATCCTTTTGCAGGTGTTGGATGACGGCCGCCTCACAGATGGTCAGGGACGCACGGTTGACTTCCGCAACACGATCCTGATCCTGACCTCAAACCTTGGGTCGCACTACCTGATCGACCCGGACCTCACGCATGAAGGCAAATATGAGGCGGTCATGGGTGAGGTGCGCCGTGCCTTCAAGCCGGAGTTCCTGAACCGCCTTGATGAGATCGTCCTCTTCGATCCGCTGGATAAAGAAGAACTGGGGAAGATCGTGGATCTCCAGGTGGAACAGATGGCGCGTAGGCTGGCGTCCCGCAGGATCGCCCTCGACGTCACCGATGAGGCGCGGAAGTGGCTGACGGACAACGGTTACGATCCGGCGTACGGGGCGCGTCCACTGCGTCGACTAGTCCAGAAGGAGATCGGCGACCGACTGGCCGTCCTCATCTTGGGGAACGAGGTCGATGATGGCCAAACCGTCCTCATCTCCGTCGACCCGGGCCGCGACACGCTGATCGTGGAGCCGGTAGTCGAAGCGGAAGTCGTTGAGTAAGGGCTGCTGATTCCGTGGAACCCTACCCGGTGCCGTTCAGGCACGCAGTTGCGGCCGTACGCCCGGACGGAGAAGTGGTGTGGGAGCAGGGGGATGTGACAGGCGTCTTTCCCCTTGCTTCCGTCACCAAGATAATTACGGCGCTGGCTACGCTACGTTCCGTTGAGGAGGGTGCGTTCTCGCTGGCCTCCATTGTGGGGCACTCCCCTGATGGGACGCCGTACTCCTTGGCGCACTTGCTGTCGCACTCTTCGGGCTTGGCTGCGGAAGGGGGAGGCGCGGACTTTCGTGATGAGCCTGGGCGCAGGCGCATCTATTCCAACCAGGGTTTCGACGTCTTGGGTACCTTCGTGCAAGAGCAAGTGGGGGAGAAGACGTCGAAGTGGATCGACCGGCAGGTGATTGCTCCTTTGGGTCTGCGGGCAACGACGGTGCCGCGGTCTCCGGCGCGGTCGGGGTTTGGCTCCGCCCTCGACCTGAGTGTGTTGGCTGAGGAGTTAATGGAGATGTCTTTGCTGGACCCGAAGATGTACTCCGCGTTCACGACTGTCGCCCTGCCTGGGCTGCGGGGGATTCTGCCTGGCTACGGCATGCAACGCAACAATGACTGGGGGCTGGGCGTGGAGGTGAAAGACGGGAAGAAGCCGCATTGGACGCCGCCGTCGGCCTCGCCAAAAACCTTTGGCCACTTCGGGATGTCGGGTTCGTTCCTGTGGGTTGACCCGACCCGTGACCTAGCGGCGGTTTTCGTCGGTGAGGAACCGTTTGGGGCGTGGCACAAGGAGAATTGGCCGGTCCTGGGGGAGAGGATCCTGCAGGCGGCGTGAGTCTGCGGGTGTCCGCAGCCCTCGTCCTCGTCCTCGTGCCGGTCGTTACGCGTGCGGGAGCCTGTTCACAACGGTGCGCACTAGGAACCGCGGCATGACACGCGTCGTGTGATAGATGGCCTTGTAGCGCAAAGACGGCGTGACAAGCACCTGCTCACGCTTGACCGCCGCCAGCGTTTCCCGCACGACCTGGTCCGGGGTCATCCACATGACCTCCGGGGCCTGCCCGTAGTAGGCCTCACCGCCGGCGCGCTTGTGGAACTCACTGTGCGTGAGGCCAGGCATGGTTGCCGTGACCGTGACGCCGGTGCCCTTCAGTTCCTCATACAAACCCTCTGAGAACGCGCGGACCCACGCCTTATGCGCGGAATACGGCCCCATCCCCGTGTCGGCGGCGACGGAGGAGATGTTGATTATTGCGCCCTCGCCCCTCTCACGCATGGTGCGTCCCGCGTAGTAGCACGTGGCCATGACCGCGCGGACCATCACGTCCATCCCGTACAACTCACGCTCAAACTCATCATCCAAGAACGAGGTCCCGAACCCGAACCCCGCGCCATTCACCAAAATCGTTACGGGCGACTTGCCGGAAACCTCCGGCCCCGTCTGCGTCAGACGAGTGCACACCCGCGCCAAGTCCTCCGGCTCCGCCAAGTCCGCGGGCAGTACCTCAACGTGGACGCCGTGGACGCGCGCGATGTTTTCGGCGAGGGCGCGCAGGCGGTCCTTCGTCCGTGCCACCAGAACGATATTGTGGCCCTCACTGGCCAACTGCCAGCAGAATTCCTGGCCGATTCCCGACGTTGCGCCGGTTACAAGAGCTGTTCCCATGAACCCATGTTAGGCCGGGATCTGTGCGAGGGCGACGGATCAGTCCCTAAAACCGGAGCCAGTCCTCATCCAAGTCCACGATCACGGGGACATGGTCGGACGCACCCTTCCCTTTGCGTTCGTTGCGGTCGATCTCTGCACCCGTCACGCGTTCCGCCAGTTTCGGGGAGGCGAGGGCGAAGTCAATCCTCATTCCCTCATTCTTAGGGAATCGGAGCTGCTGGTAATCCCAATAGGTGTAGTTGTCTACACGTTCGCGCGTGACTTCTTGGAAACCCGCGTCGAGGAATGCGTTGAACGCGGCGCGCTCAGGGGCGGAGACGTGGGTTTTGCCCTCGAACAGGTTGATGTCCCACACATCTTTATCTAGGGGTGCGATGTTCCAGTCACCGACCAGCATGATTTGCGCGTCGGGATCATCCTGGAGTTGAGAGGTGACGTGTTCGCGGAGGGCATCCAGGAACGCCAGTTTGTAGGCGTAATGGGGGTCCGCGATCTCCCGGCCGTTCGGGACGTAGAGGCTCCACAGGTCGAAGGGGTCCCCGTCCTCGGGATGGACCGTGGCGCCAAGGGCGCGGGCTTCGACGGTGCCGTTGCCCTCCCAGACCGGCTGGCCGGGGAACTGGGGGCGAATGTCAGAAAGCGGCAGCCGGGAAACAATGGCGACCCCGTTCCACTGGTTGTGTCCGACCATTTCAACCTGGTAGTCGATTGCCTCAAACGGCAAGACGGGGAACTGGTCGGGTTTGCACTTGATTTCCTGGAGGGCCAGCACATCCACGTCGGAGCGTTCCAGGAAGTCGATGGCACGGTCAGCCCGGGCGCGGATGGAGTTGATGTTCCACGTAGCAAGTCTCATGGGCACTAGCCTATCCGGCCCGCGTGAGGGTGCGAGGACG
>CAYFOT010000038.1:7942-13411 GCA_964344825.1 uncultured Actinomyces sp. | reverse complement strand
GTACGAACGGTTATCACGCCGATCCCGATCATCACGACCATACGAACGGTTATCACGCCGATCCCGGTCGTCGCGATTGTGTGAACGGTTGTCGCGGCGTTGCCCCTGGCCACGATCATCGCGATCGTTGCGGCCGTAGGAGCGGTTATCCCGTCCTCCGCGGTTTCCAGACCTGTCGCGGTCTCTGTTGTCGCGCGAGCGACCTTCATCGCGTGAGCGATCCTCATAAGCCACTGGGAGCCTCTTTCCCTTGCGAAACTGTCCTTGCGAAGTCGCGCTTGCGCAACTGTACCGGGCCTATCCTACCGCCGAGAGCTGCAAAGGAAGCAGCTGGAGAGTGTGGAACACGCTTCCACAGGGCACACACAGAACCGGCGCCCGGACTCTGAGCCTGGACGCCGGTTCATTCTAGTTATCGATTACTTACATTCAGGGAGTTTCTCCAGTGCCTTTGGCAGCACACCAGTTCCACCCACCAAAGTCGTCCACTCCACGTTAGAGCTTGCGCCCATGATCCATTCCGAAACGACGGGCTTCATGATGCACTTGCTATTCGAAAGCACCAGCCGCTGAGTAGAGCTGCCAGCCTTGGGGGCGGCAGACAGCGCGTCGGGGAAGTTCGTTCCGGTAGCGATCCATACACCCTCAATGGAACCAACACCAAACTCCTGGTTTGCATAGTTGTTCAGAGCAAGGTTGGTTTGGTACCGGTCAGCACCGCTCGCACGGACGACGGTGAAGGACTTCTTCAAGTTCTTCTCGATAGTACTGTTGACCGCACCGCTACCTCCCGCGATGACCACATCCTTTATGTCCTTCTGGTTGAGGAGCTTCAGCGTGGGAGCCATCAGGTTCGTGCCTTTCGTGCCGTCGACAAGGAGCACCGGTGCATCCATTGCGCCGGCGACAGCCGCGGCAGAAAGTGCATCTGGGAACTTCTTTCCAGTCGCGATAAACGCACGGTCCACATCTGCGGTTGAGAAGAACACCTGGAATATCTTTGCGCTGGTCTCGTAGCGGTCCGCACCCGCGACACGAATGGGGAACATGCCGGTCGCATTGGTCAACTGCTTGGCCACACTGCTCGGGACTGCACCTGTGCCACCGACAATGTAGACGCGCGATGGGTCAAGTGCCTTGATCTCGTCCAGTTGGGCCTTGGTGAGGCCAGACTTGGATGTTAGGAACAATGAACCACCCCTGAGCGCCGCTGCTGGGCTGGCAGACAGAGAGTCTGCAAAGTCGGCACCGGTAGCGATGATCACGATGCCACCAGCCGGAGCGGGGTCCAGCCTATTGACCGCTAGGTTGGTCAGGTAACGGTTCGCGCCCGCTGCGCGTCGAACACTGGGCTCTGGGACCACCGGTGACTCAGTTGCCGCCGGAACCACAATCTGGGTTCCCGTTGGAGAAGCAGTCGCGACAAGGTCTCCCCTGCCGTCGAAGCCAGCAGGGACCGTGAATGTGACGGTTGCCCAGTCTGTCCAGTCTCCATCTTCTTCGACACGCTCGTTCGTGACCTCTGCGGTGCCCACAGCCACTCCCGCCAGCTTGAGTTCAAGCGACGTATTTTCCGGGGCGCCAACAGCATGCACGTTCATGTTGCGGAACGTCAGGGTCACCTTTTCCCCGGCTACGAGGCCACCAGCAGGCATGCCCTCCACGGCAACGCCTTGGCGGGTGAACTGCGGTTCAATAGGCGAAGTGAACTCAGGGCCACCAACACCCATCTCCATACCCGAGGTTGCAGACAGGTAGTCCAGCCAAGACTCCCAGTCAACCAAGCCTGTGTCCTGGATATCGGCATCCTGGAACACCCAGAAGTTGTCACCGCCGGCAGCAAGGAACTCAAACGTGCCAACGTTGTAGACCTGATCCATGACCAACGCCTCACCATTCAGCGTCACGGAGTCAACGACACCGAGCTTGGCACCATCATGGTCGGGGTCGTTCACCTCATGGTAGGTGTAGGAAATATTGTCTGACAGTCCAAGTTGCAGATACGCGCGCGAAGGGATGTCATTGTTTGCATCCCTCTGCCACTGCTGCTCAAGCATCGTCACGATCTGTTTACCGGTCATCTTCGCGACGGACAGATTGTTGTTGAACGGAAGGACCGCACGCGCGTCCGCCACGGTGATTATGCCCTTGTTCCCATCCGTGTATGTGAAGTCCGTGCGCAGACCACCCGGGTTCGTCACACCGAAGTCCGGAGCCAGATCCGGCAGCTGCGACATCTGGCCGTCACGCAGCATGTTTCCAACCAAGACGCCCATTGGGGACTCATTGTCGCGGTTGTTGACGGACGCATCCATCTGCCACTTTCCATCAACATACTTACCCTTGGTGTAGTCGCGGGAGATAGTCTGAGCCATCTTCGCCACCGGAACCGAGCCCTCAATCTTGGCGTTCTGCACGGCTTCCAAAGTGATGTCATAAACCGCCTGGACGGTGGGGTTGCCGGCAACCATTTCGTCTATGGTCTTGGCTTTGGTGAACTGAGCGACGTTGACTAGGGCCATCGTGTAATCGACGACCTCGTCCGTAGCCGTATCGACCGATAGCACGACCTTGCCGACGTTTGCGGCGTACTGGCCTGTGGAGACGATCGGGCGTGTGGCATCGGTGTCACCCGGAACCGGCCCATCCCATGTGTACTCTTGGTGGGTATGCCCATTGAAGATCGCGTCCACGGAAGCGTCGGTGTCGAGGACGATTCGCGCGAACACGCCGCCGTCAGCGATCTTTTCGGCCAAGGTGGTGGATGCCCCGACCGCCGCGGCACCTTCGTGGTATTCCGCCACAATGATGTCCGGGCGGTACTTGGCGGGCATGGAATTGAGCTTATTGGCCACACGATTCACCGCATCGACGGGGTCACCAAAAGTTAGTCCCGCGACGTTGTCGGGGTTGACCAAAGTGGGGGTGTCTTGGGTTACTACCCCGATAACGGCAACTTTGAGTCCGGCTGCTTCGAGCATCGCGTACTCCGGCAAAACCGGTGTGGTCGTGCCCTGCTTGTAGACGTTGGCACCCAGCCACACGCCGTCAAATTCGGCGGTCAGGCGGTCGCGAAGGTCTGCCCAGCCGGCGTCGAATTCATGGTTGCCGACCGCGGAGGCAGCTAATCCCAACGCATTCAGAATGTCTAGCGTTGGTGTGTCCTTGCTCAGCGCTGACGGGAACAACGACGCACCCACGTTGTCGCCCGCTGAAAGGAATAGTGAGTTGTTATAGGGGGCTTCGTTGCGCAACGTGTCAACGGTGTACGCAAAGTTAACCGTCGTGCTTCCTGGGGTCCATGTCGTTGTTGGATTCCCGTCCTTGTCCTTCGCCCATTCACCTTGTTTCAGCGCATTGTCGTCTCCGGTCAAGGTGCCGTCAACGCGGCCATGGAAGTCGTTGATGTTGAGCAGAGTTAGCTCAGTGGTGGTGCTGACTTCTTCATCCGCGTCAGTGCCCGCAATGTCGGGGTCATCCTCGGCGTCGCGTTGCGCGGTGTCCGCGACGTCTTCGTTCTCTGGGGCCAGATCTTCTGTTACCTCATCAACGTCTTCGATGGGGCTAACGACTTCTGGCGCTTCAGCTGGGGTGGAATCCTCAGCGACTTGGGTGCTTATGGTCGGCTCTTCACCGACTGGTTCGCCCACCGCAATGGCCGGAACAGCAAGGGTTAGGGATGTACCTACCAGTGCTGTTGCAGCCAAAACAGAGGACAGTCGCGAAACTAATCGCATGCCGTCTCCTTCGATTCTACGGAGTTCATTCTCCGCACTTATACGACAATGTCGTACCGGACAGGGCCCCACACCTAACACCATTCCCGGCGTCCCAGAGCCCCCACGCATCCACTCTCTTATGTGAGGTACTGCATGGTCCACCCAACCTACCGTCAGCCGACTAGGTCCGCAACGGGACCCGGGAACGCAACTACAAGTTCGTGGCGTTGCGCGGATCGGATGGAAGGATTCCCAAGGAAAGCCGAAGGAACGGCTTGTCCGTTCAGCGTCTGCCCTGCGAACAGAGAGGCCTGGTCCGCGCGCTTCGTCTATTCCCCATCCGCGTTGGTTGTGCCGTTCACGCGCCGCCATAGAGTGGAACGCTTCGGGAACGCGCGGACAGCTGGTAACCCTTGGCTGATTATGTCGGGTTCTGTCATTTCGTGACGCTCATCGGGCGCGGCTTCAACCCCGAAAATGTTGAGAATCCCATTTAGGTAGGCCGCGGTGGTTTCGGCCGCAGGGACCAGCTCATCTCGCGATCGTTTGTAGACGGCTTTCGACCGGCGGAACGGATCCACGATGTCCAAGTCATCTTGGGATGCCACGGGTGGCACCATGCCACGCTTGCGCGCCACGGCCTCAACGGCCGCCGCCAAGGCGCTCTGAGAGTCAGATAAGCACTCTTCAACATCCTCAGGTGTTATGTACGCAGCCAAATGCGCAAACTCCCGCAGCGTGAACGACTTGCGAACCGCCAGTGGGTCCATACGCACGATTTTGCGACGGTGTCCTCTGGACATACCCAGCACGAGGTCGGCAATGCCCAGTTTTCCCTCCACTAAAGTCTGTGCGCGATGTCGGTCTAGGTCCGTGATCCCAATATCGCGGCCTGTGGCAATCTGGGGTTCGGGGACCTGCCCGTTCGGCACGGCCATTATCCCGGCTGATGAGATGGTGAAATACTGCGCGGGAAGGTCCTGACGCAGCACGGACTCCGCCAATGGGGAACGGCAAATGTTCCCTGTGCATACGGTGAGTATTCTGAACACGACACCACCACCTTTGATCAGCTGGCAACTAGGACATTCTACCCAGAGGACGCTGGCGGTCGCTCGCCCACTTCCAGTTCGTCAGACCACAGTCCGGAAGCTGTTTTGCGTTCAGCGTGTCGACCCGATGATTGTGTCCTTACCTCCCGGCACAGCAGTAGGTTTGCGCCACTGACCCGCACGTTTCCGATCTTTAGCCTCGGTTCGCCCGGCAGCCTCCACGTGTTCTGGGGAACCATACGTGTACGACGTGTACCCATAGGCATCGGCGCCGCTGGCCGGCACCATAGTCATGACAATCCCCAGCACCTTGGCGTCGATGCGGTCCATAGCGACTAGAGCTTCATTGAACGGGTCCTTGCGAACGACGCCGCTGGCCGCCACCATCAACGCGCCACTTACCTCTTTGGCGATCAAAGCTGCGTCCGTGACAACCAGGACCGGTGGAGCATCCACGATCACGTAGTCGAACTGTGTCTTCAGCTGCGTAAGGAGATCCTGCATCTCCGCTGAGCCAAGCAACTCAGAAGGGTTCGGGGGCCTGTGTCCGGCGGGCAATATGAACAGGTTGGGATGACCCCATCCCTGCAGCGCTTCGCCAAGTTCCGCCCGACCGATCAGGACGTCGGTAACACCGACTCCGCCCTCAATGCCCATCAGGTCCGCGATGCGTGGTTTGCGCAGGTCTCCATCAACTA
>CAYFOT010000038.1:0-7842 GCA_964344825.1 uncultured Actinomyces sp. | reverse complement strand
CCCTCAATGCCCATCAGGTCCGCGATGCGTGGTTTGCGCAGGTCTCCATCAACTAAGCAAACTGTTGAGCCCGCCTGCGCGATCGCGATTGCCAAGTTGGCCGCGGTAGTGGACTTTCCTTCTTCCGGCCCCGCTGAAGTAAACACGAAGCTTCGTGGGTTGCCCTCTACGCGCAAGAACTGCAGGTTCGTGCGGAAAGAACGGAACGCCTCCGCACGCGGACTGGTCGGGTCATCCTGCACCAGAAGCGGGCGCGTAGATGCATCCGGGTCGAATACGATGCGCCCCAAGATTGGGTCGTCGGTGATGGCTGCGATGTCCGCGCGCGTCCGGACTCGGGTGTCGAGGACGGAACGAAGCACAGCCAAACCGAACCCCAAAGAAAGGCCAAGAAGTACACCGAGCGCCAAGTTACGCTTCACATTCGGGCTCTCCGCCGATCCAGGGACCTGCGCGGGCTGGACAATGTCAACCTGCACCCGCGCCGGAGATCCCTCACTTGGCTTCTCCAACTGGTTCATGACGACGTCCGCGAACACGGTAGACGTCGTGTTAGCAATGCGCGCGGCAAGCTCCGGATCTTCGTTCACCGCAGACACGTTGATTAGGACCGTATTTGAGGGTGATGACGCCGTGACGGCCGACGCCAGCTGATTCGCTGTGGGTTCCCCACCCAACTCAGCAGACACCTTGTCCATCACGATCGATGTACTCACGACATCTACGTAACTGGTAACCGCTTGACGCGCCCAGTTTGTCCCCTGCTGCATGTCACCGATGCTGGCGTCCCCGGTGCGAACCGACACGTAAAGCTGGGCGGTGGCCTTGTAGCTGGGCGTCTGCAACATGGACCATACGGCAGTTAGGCCCGTGACAATGAGCGTGGAAGCTAGGATCAAAAGCCAACTTTTGCGGAAGATCCGCAGGTAGTCCTGAAGCTCCAAGGTAAAGATTCCCCTCACAAGGCGGTGTAGTACAGGCTGAGTTTAGCACCGGCGTAACAAGCTACCCCCGCACGCATGGCGCTCCCCACCACAAAATCTGTGACATGTACAGCCTTAACCAGCGTGTCGCGTACCTTCGGCCCGGTATAGCTCTTCGACACAGACCGCACCCGCGGGAACAACCCTCATCAGCTCCTCGTCTATGCCGATGTCGACGAGGGCGACCCGCCCAACCAGATCCCCCCTGCTCGCCACAGCTTCACCACGGCGCGCCAGTGCCAGTCCCTCCTTCATTCCGCCGAACGTAACCGTGACGTCTGCGGGCAGAACCAGCGCGCCGCCCTCGCCAGTATCGGGGTGCAATCCACTTGGAATGTCCACGGCAACCACCTTCGCGCGCCCATCGTCCTTGCCCCCGACAGTGCCGCGTGGTCCGGCGTTGCTCGCATCCGCGTCGCGCCCATCGTCCTCGTCCCCGCCGACGCGCACTCCGACGCGCCCGCTCTCCAAGAGCGTGCCCACCACGTCCGCGGCCGCACCCCGCAAGTCCGGGCGGCCCGTCGTGCCCGTCCCCAAAATCCCGTCGATGACCAGGTTCGTGTCCTCCACAACCGAGGGCACCCACTTGGTCGGATCCGCGCTGAGCAGCCGCGAACCCGCGTCGAGCGCCGCCGCCATCGCCTTCTCATGCCAACGGCTTCCAACCGAAACGATATGCACCAGCGCCCCCCTCCGCGCAAGGTCAGCCGCCGCATAAAGCGCGTCTCCCCCATTGTTACCGCTACCAACCAGCACGAGGACGTTCGGCGCCGCCCCCTCCGGTGGCCAACTCACCATCGTTGACGCCACGTGCGCCAAAGCCGCGGACGCGCGCATCATTAGCGGGACTCCGGTGCGGAGGTATGGCTGCTCGGCATCGCGAACCTGCCCGGCGGTAAAGGTGGGGACGAGGACGGAAGTACCCACACGCTCCACTCGTATGTCCTGCGGTGCGCTGGTATCCCCTTCGGGTTCCCGGCGCGCCCCGTCTTCCTCGCGCCCCACCGGCGCGGCAACTCGTTTGACCGTCTTTGGAACGCCCCCATCTCTGAGTGATTCCACCCCCGCCACTGCCGTGGCGACGGCTTCCCGGGCTGCCTGGACGGTGGCGACCGGCTCCTCGCCCTCGCGCACATACCTGAGGAACTCCGCCATGGTGAGCAGGTCGGCGTCGCCGTGCCCGCCCTCGTCCCCCTCGATTGGGAACTCCAGGTCGCCCTCCGCTTGGAAGCCGTGGCGGCGGTTCCACACGCGGATCACGCCGCCTTGGGTATCACCGAAGTTCTCCAGCCTCCCGCGGTCCCCGATGACCGTGTAGTTGCGCCAGTAATCAGGAGTGAAGTGGCACTGCTGATAACTGGCCAACACCCCGTTGTCTAGCCGCATCTGGAGCATCGAGATGTCCTCTACATCTATTACGGGGTTCATGTTGGTCTGGGCGCTTGGGGGCCAGTTGTCGCGGGAGTACCAGTCCCGCATGAGCATCCCCGGGTTCCCTTCGCGCCCGGCCGTCTTGTCGTACACCATCAGGGCACCCAGCCCTTGGACGAACTCCGAGTACCCTCCGGCCAGATAGTGGATCACGTCGAGGTCGTGCGTGCCCTTCTGGAGTAGCAGGGTCGAGGAACGGTCCCTCTGCGCATGCCAATCCTTGAAGTAGAAGTCGCCCCCATCGCCGACAAAGTGACGGCACCAAACGGCCTGTACCTCCCCGATGAGGCCCTGATCGATAATGCGTTTCATCTGGGTGACGACCTGCATGTGGCGCATGTTGTGGCCGACGTAGATGCGGACTCCAGTCCGATTGGCAGCCGCGAGCACCCGGTCGGTGTCTTCCACTGTGAGGGCCATGGGCTTCTCCAAATAGACGGGGATGCCTGCCTCCAGCAGCTGCTCCGCGATCGCGGCGTGGGTGTCGTCGGGGCTGCACACAACGGCCCCCGCGATGGTCTTTTCATCCACGCGCGCCAGGAATTCCGATACGGTTGGGAAGTGCTGCACTTCCGCGCCGAATAAGGCGACTGATCTTGCTTTGGATCCTTCCGCGGGATCCACGGTGTACCGCACCGCGGAGCCTTCCTCCAGCGTGGATATGTGGTTAGCGATGTGGGCACGCGCCCCCACTCCCACCAGTACGAAGTCGCTTAGCAAAGCAGTCATGATAGGCCTCCTTCGCTTGATCCTCTCATGTCACTCGCCAGCTTTTTCGTCATGCGTACGGCGCGGGAAATCGAGGCGCGGGAGCGGCTTTTCCGTCGGCTGCTTCGTCAGGACAAGAACTGGCAGCTGCCCTAATCTTGAACGTGTAGCGTGTAGAAGGAGAGAGATATCACATGTATTACTCGAACGGCAACTATGAGGCGTTCGCTAGGCCGAAGAAGCCTGAGGGCGTCGATGACAAGAAGGCTTGGATCGTCGGTGGCGGTCTGGCGGGCATGGCGGCGGCGGGTTTCCTGATCCGGGATGCGCAAATGCCCGGAGAGAACATAACTATTTTGGAGGCGTCCAACGTCGATGGCGGTGCCCTGGACGGTGCGGGCAACGAAGTCACAGGCTGGCTGCTGCGTGGTGGGCGCGAAATGGAGTCGCACTTTGAGTGCCTCTGGGATCTGTACCGTTCGGTCCCGTCACTGGAAGTCGACGGTTCCGTGCTGGATGAGTTCTATTGGCTCAATAAGGAGGACCCGAACTTCTCCTACAACAGGACCACCTCCAACCAGGGGGAGCTTGGCGGGATTGATCCTAACTTCACCCTTGGGGAGCGCGGGCGCAAGGACCTGACGGACCTGGTACTGGCGCTGCCGGAGGACCTGTATGACAAGCGCATCAATGAAGTGATGTCGAAGCGCTTCTTCAAGTCCAATTTCTGGCTTTACTGGCGCACGATGTTCGCGTTTGAGGAGTGGCACTCCGCCCTCGAACTGAAGCGTTACGTGCAGCGTTTCATCCATGACATCGTAGGTCTGTCGGACTTCTCCGTCTTGAAGTTCACCCGTTACAACCAGTACGAATCCCTGGTGCTGCCGCTCAAGAAGTGGCTGGTAGATCAGGGCGTGACGTTCCGCAACGACGCGGCCGTCGTCGACATCCGGTTCGACATCACGAAGGACTACAAGCAGGCCTCCAGCCTCACTTGGATTCGCGATGGCAAAGAAGAAACAATGGATCTAACCCGCGACGACTTGGTGTTCTTCACTAATGGGTCGCTGGTTGAGAACTCCAAGTGGGGTGACCATTACACGGCCCCGGAGTTCGATCCGGAGATCCACGAGGGCGGAAGTTGGGCACTGTGGCGCAAGATCGCAGCGCAAGATCCGTCCTTCGGCGACCCCGACAACTTCTGTACGCACACAGAAGAGTCGTATTGGGAATCCGCCACCATCACGGTCAAGGATGAGCGGATCCGCAAGTACATTGAGCGTGTCACGAAGCGGGCCACCAACACTGGGCACACCGTGACGGGCGGGATTGTGACCGTCAAGGATTCCAACTGGTTGCTGTCGTGGACGATCAACCGGCAGGGGCAGTTCCCGAACCAGCCTGATGACCAGACAGTTGTGTGGTTCTACGGGCTCTTCGGCGATGTTCCAGGCAACTACATCAAGAAGCCGCTGCGCGAATGCACCGGTGAGGAGATCACGCAGGAGTGGCTCTACCACCTGGGCGTGCCGGTGGAGGATATTGAGGAGCTCTCTAAGGAAGAGAACGTCATTACTCGCCCGTGCATGATGCCTTTCATTACCGCGTTCTTCCTGCCGCGCAATGACACGGATCGCCCGCGCGTTGTTCCCGAGGACGTCGTGAACTTCGCGTTCATCGGCCAGTTCGCGGAAACTCCACGGGACTGCATCTTCACTACTGAATACTCGGTACGAACGGGCATGGAAGCTGTTTACACACTGCTTGACGTGGATCGCGGTGTGCCGGAGGTCTTCGCATCCGTGTACGACGTGCGTGAACTGCTGAAGGCGACCCACTACCTGCGCGACGGTAAGCCACTGCCGATCCCGAAGTTGATTGGGAAGATGGTGGAGAAGAATGAGGCGGGCAGGATGCTGGCTCAGTACGAGGTCGTCCGGGCCGAGGGCGATGTTCCCCCACCCTCCGGCGCAGTTCAGCCAACCGGAGCATAGGTTCCGGGCGGCACCTAAGTGACCGGCGCATAAGTTCCGGGCAGGCACATAAGTTCCGGGCGGGCGAATAAGTAAGGGGTTCGGGGAAAACAAGACCCAGGGGCAGTCGGCGGTGGTTAACCGTCGGCTGCCCTTTGAGCTGCACAGTCACTTTGTGGCGCGCGCTCACTTTGGGATCCGCACGCGACCCGATCCGCGTGCAGAGTCCGATCCGCGCACAAGCTCAGCGTGCCAGGTGCATCCCCACGGCAATGATGCCCCTGCGCACCTCTTCGTCTGAGAGCTGCTGAACCCGCTCATCCACCGCCGGCGCAACAAGCCCGGAGAGGAACATCGCGACCTCCACCTGCCTCACCGGATCATCCCCGGGACCAGCCAACATCTGGTTCAACTCCCCAAAAACCCCGGCTGCTTCAGCCACCACGGATAGTGCCGCGACGTCTCGAAGGATAACGGAATAGAGGTCGCGGTGAGTTATGGCTTCGTCCGCAAGCCCGCGGACCAGTTGTACCACCCGCCCTCGCCCCGACGGAATTTCCCGAGCCCGCTCCACCAGCGACGCCAAACCCGCCATGGCAGGCTTCAAGGCCTCCTCGACTATCTGTTGTTTAGTGGGGAAGTGGTAGTAGACGGCGGCTTTGGTAACGCCCAGCTCATCCGCGATCATCTGCAGGGATGTGGCGTGGATGCCATGGGTGCCGAACAGGTCCAGCGCGGCACGCGTGATCTGATCGGGCCCGGATTTCCCTCTGCTCATGGACCTAACCTATCGCTCTCTCGGCGCGACTACAGGCAGTTCGGGGCTCCCCCCCACCGTCGTACTGAAACCGTGTCGAAACTACATAGCGGCAGCTTCCCATCGATGCGCGCATGGTCTGGTGCAGATAAGCACGCGGGTTCCTAAGAACGAACGTTGTGTCACATGCCCGAGGGTTAATCCCGGGACTAACCCTCGATGTTGGGGATAACCTTCGGTCTTACATTCGGTGTTACAAAACGGCCGGCCACAGTCGCAGGACGCCTACTTGCCGAGCGGCTAGTAAACAGGCAAAATGGATGCACCATCCCCTCATCTATCCAATGGAGTGAAGAATGAGCAAAAGTGAAATCCCAGCAGGCCCGCAAGCGCACGACGCCGAAGTTGACGTCCTAGTAATCGGCTCCGGCACGGGCTTGGCGGCGGCGCTTTCGGCGAACGAACTGGGGCTGGACGTCCTCGTCGCTGAGAAAGCAGAGGTCGTCGGTGGTTCCACAGCGTTGTCAGGCGGCGCCTACTGGATCCCGGCCAACCCCGCGCTGATCCGCGATGGCTTCAACGACACAACGGAAGCGGGCCGCGAATACCTAGAGGCCATTGTTGAGGATTCCCCCGAAGAGCGCTGGAATTCGTTCTTGAATAACGGGCCCGAAGCAATTGAGATGGTTGAGCGCACCACGCCACTTGAGTTTTTCTGGGCCGAAGGCTACTCCGACTACCATCCCGAGAACCCCGGCGGTGCCGCCATCGGACGCACGTGTGAATCCAAGCCGTTCAACGCGGCCGTTCTGGGTGAGGAACGAGGGCGGTTGCGCGCTCCGGCCATGGCTGCCCCCATCCCCATGCCCGTGACCGGTGCGGATTACAAGTGGATGAACCTGATGGTGCGCACGCCACTAAAGTCGTGGCCCAAGATCTTCAAGGCAGCAGGTCAAGGCATCGGCGGTCTGGCGATAAAGCGCGAATACATGGCGGGAGGTCAGGCGCTTGCGGCGGGTCTCTTTGCGGGTTGCGTTGAGGCGGGCATCCCGATTTGGACTAGGACTTCCCTGGTTGAGCTGCTTGAGGAGGACGGAGCGGTGGTTGGCGCCGTCCTCGAACAAGATGGCAAGCGCGTGACTGTGAAGACCCGCAAGGGCGTGGTGCTGGCGGCCGGCGGTTTCGACCACAACATGGCGATGCGACAGAAGTACCAGTCGGAGTCGTTGAAGGCGGATATCTCGTTGGGCGCGGAGTCGAATGAGGGCGATGCGATAGTGGCTGCGCAAAAACTGGGCGCTGACCTGCGCCTTATGAATGAGGCCTGGTGGTTCCCGGGCGTCACCCCCATGGCGGAAGGGGAGGCTCCACAGATCCTGCTGGCGGAACGCGCGCTGCCGGGCACCTTCATCGTTGATGAGACCGGGCGCCGGTTCGTGAACGAGTCCACCGGCTACATGGTGTTTGGGCAGACGGTGATGAAGAACCGCAACGCTGGGCGCCCGATTGAGGACATGTGGCTGGTCATGGACCAGACATACCGCAACCGCTACGTGTTTGCGGGCTCCCTGTTCCCGCGGATGCCGTTCCCGAAGGAGTGGTACGACGCGGGGATCGTGGTCACTGCGGACACTCCGCGGGAGTTGGCGGAGAAGATGGGCGTCCCGGTCGATGAGTTCGTGGATGAATTCGACACGTTCAACGCGATGGCTAGGGCGGGCGTCGACGGAGAGTTCCAGCGGGGCGACTCCGCGTACGACCGCTACTACGGGGATCCAACCCAGCAGCCGAACCCGAACCTGCGCCCACTGGCCGGGAAGCTCCATGCGGTGAACCTTTCCCTGTCTGACCTGGGCACGTGCGGTGGTTTGGCCGCCGATGGGTCGGCCCGCGTTCAGCGCGAGGACGGATCGGTGATCCCCGGTCTCTACGCCATCGGTAACACTGCGGGCAACACGTTTGGTCACGTGTACCCGGGTGCCGGCGCAAC
>CAYFOT010000037.1:0-13541 GCA_964344825.1 uncultured Actinomyces sp. | reverse complement strand
AGCCTTTCGTGTTCCTCACTGAACCAACCGGACTTCAGTGAGGAACACGATAACTACGATTCTCCAAATCATTGGATTTTTCGGAGTGATCTTTCTTGGGTCGCGAATAGGCGGCATCGGCTTTGCCTTCATGTGTGGCCTGGGCGTCTGCTCCGGGTCATCCTGGGTTCAGAGCCGGCGGAGATCATGATTGTTGACATCATCTCCGCTGTGGCTGCAATAGCTGTGATGCAGGCGGGTGGAATGGACTACTGGTCCAAGTCGCAGACGCGTTCCCGCGCGAGCAGCCTCGTCAGCTGAACTTCCTGGCACCGGGCATCGCCCACTCTATGTCGGTCCTGGCCGGCGCTGGCTTCACGGTCTTCACGACATTCCCGGCGATTGTCGAGTTCGCGAGACAAACCGATGTGCCACCTTCAAGGCCATTGTCTCTGGCTGGTGTTGCTTCGCAGAGCGCGATCACCGCAGCCCTTGCGTCTGCGCCCGTTATTGGTGGCGTCGCTGCTGGAAGAGTTAAACTCTGGGTTTGACTGCGTAACGCTGTTGGCTGCGACATTTCCCGCTACCTTCGCTGCTTGTTTCGCCACGGTGTTCATCCTGCTTGGCATTGATAAGTTGCGCAGGGTAAACCCGCTGGATCAGATGAAGGTTCACCAGGAGTGTCTGGCCAACGGCCTTGTCTCACCGTCACAAGTCGAGGAGAAATGGGCTGCCCAAGGACGCAAAGGCTTCCGTGTGGATCGTCATCGTTGCGATCCTCATCGACGTTGCGTACTCGTTCCTGATCTCCGACGTCTTCGTCCTGACCTCCATCCTGCTATCGGCCCGTGCAGTAATAGTGGTCCTGTACAAGGTCCCCGAACCTCGGGTGGGAGTACTGAACGTTTGGGTGACACATGATCTGGTTGTCTTTACTAGATCTGGTTGTCTTTACTACCGGTCTGGAGGGATGCTGCTAGGCCAAGCAACTACCCTGACGAATTGCGTGATGACGTCCCGCGTGTTGCGTTGAAACGTGATCCGGGTGTGACGTTGGTGCAGTTCGCTGAGGCTTTCGGGATCCATGCTGACACGTTGGATAACGTTTATGCGCAGGGCCCACATCGAGGTCTTTGCGGATACTGAAGCTCTCCAGAGGCCCGTACTAGCGGTGGCTCAAAGACCCGATCACTGCTCCTGAGTGGGTGGAAGCTACACGTGCAAACGCGTTGTTCGATACGCACCAAGATGATCCTCATTTCAGGCATTGACTCCTTGCTGGCCAGGCCCGCGAAGCAGGTCGGGTGATGTCTGATCGCACCGCCTTGAAGATCACCTCAGCCATGGGCGGGTGGTCGGTTTTCGGCGAGACGACCCGCCGGTCCGCTAATGTGGCGCCTCCGGCAGTCCCAAGTCGGCCCGGATACCTGTCGCGGGTGGCCTACCTGATACGCGAAACTGCCCACCGTTTCAAGGGTGGGCAGTTCGCCTGTGCATCTCTGTGTGCCTGGGCGCCCCTGCACTGTGGTCCGTTGTCATCCACAGCGGCGCGCTGGGCGGCGCACGCTGGTCCTAGAACACGACCATCTGTATCAGGAGACCGAAGACCAATGAGAAGGCCACGCTTAGGATCATCGGGAGGAAGAACGAACTGTTGATCAGGAACGAACCCTGCTTCGTCGAACCGGTCTTGTCGATCAGGATCGAGGCCTGGCCGATGCCTCCCATGGAGGCCAGCAGGTTGTTACCGGCAGCGGCGCCCATCATACCGATCATCGGGCCTGCGCCTAGGCCTGCAGCTGCAGCAATGGGCAGCAGAATTGTCATGGAGGCGACCTGGCTCTGGATCAATGCAGCCAGCAGGAACAGCAGTAGGGCGAAGAACAGCGTGGAGATGCCGATGACGCTGCTGACCCAGCTCTCGATGGCCGCATAGTGATCATTGACGATCGTGCCGGCGAGCACCGGGACCGCGAGCAGCAGCAGTGCGGCGATGAGACCGGTACCGATGATGGGCTGGTCCATGACCTTCTTGGTGTGCACCTTGCAGAAGATCATGATCAGGCCGGCAGCGGCGAACATGACCACGGGGATCATGAAGGCCATCGGCACGCGCTGGACGATCATGGAACCGTCCGTCAGTTCCTTGAGGTAGGTCGGGCGCAGGGACTCGAAGAAGCCCAGGATGGTGCCGACGGCCACAGAACCGATGAAGAGGTAGGCCGACAGGGCGGCGCGCGGCTTCAGCGGTGGAAGGTCAGAATCGTCGAGGCCCTCCGGAGGCTTGATCTTTCCCTCCTCGAGCCGGCGCAGGTACTCGAGGTCCTTTGAGAGATCCTTACCCTTCCGGCTCATGATGAGGGAGGTGAGGATGGTAGCGATCAGCGTCGTCGGGACGGTGACGAGGAGAATCTTGCCAAGGGAGGTGCCCTGGTCCTGGGTGAGGGTAAGGAAGACCGCGGTCGGCGCTGCGACGGGGCTCGCCATCAGCGCGACCTGGGAGACGACGGTCGCCGTCGACAGGACGCGCTCGGGGCGAATCTTGGCCGCGTAGCTGACCTTGTAGAGGATCGGGATCAGTGCCAGGGCGATGTTACCTGTGCCCGAGAGAACGGCGAACAGCCACACGAACAGGGGGCCGACCACGGGGATTGAGCCGGGGTGCTTAGCCATGGCCTTGCCAGCGAGGCGCACGAGGTAGTCCATACCCCCTGCGGCACTCATCGCTGCGGTGGCGGTGATGACGGCAAGGATAATGAAGACTGCAGAGGTCGGCGGCGTCCCGGGTTGGGTGCGCATGAACTCGACCATGACGAACACTGAGACACCGGAGGCGCCGATCAGCGCCATCGGGCCGTACTTCGCACCCAGTCCCAACGGGATCAAGAACAATATGATTTGGAATATGACTGTTGCGACTTCCATCGGATCCTTCTTCGGCAGTGGGGGCAGGAACGGTCACAGCAACCAGCAACCAGAGGACGCCGAATGTTCGCAGTTGTGCCCCAGGACAAATTCGAACTGCAGACGCCCGCTTTAGGACAGCGTTGTTCTATCCCCTGAGATACGGGGGCGGGACTTGAGCCAGCAGCAAGTCTAACACGGGGCGCCTGACTTCCATGGCGTGTCAAGCGACTTTTGGCGGACGCTTCATAAAAGGGGCTGTATTTGTTGTTTGAATCCTCCGGGGCGCAGGGGGCTGGGCTGGGTGTAGTGGCTGAGGTTTCGGAAGCCTAGGGCGACGCCTGTCAGGTGTTCTAGTTTCCCATCCATCGTTCCGGTTGAGCCGTTACTGGTGTATATCGGAGGCGCACCTCCCCATCACAACCACACTTTAGGACACCACCCATCGGTCGATTCAGGCTTAGAGCTCGTACCGGGGAGACAATGCAGCCTTCTCCCGAGTTGATACACTTGGACAAGCTGCTAAGCACACCGAGGTGCCCAACACATCACATCTGACGTCGGGTTCCTCGTCGATCATCCAAACTTTAGAGGAGTCAAAATACCTGCCACATCCTTCGATCAGGCCGTAGTACGGGGCGGAGAGCGGCCCTTCAGCGCGCGAGACGGCGCCAGCTAAGTTGGAGAGTCCACGTCCGCTCCCGTCAAAACAGTCCCGAGGAACGCGGAAGCCCACGCCTAGGGCGTGGGCTTAGCGGCTTGGCGCTCTGGAGGATAAGCATCATCCTCCCGCTACCGCACACAATCCTCACACACTGGGGGCCGACTGTCACCCCACGCCACTACCTCAGCACGTACTCCACCGTTTTCCCCGATGACTGGACGAAGCTGGGCAACGCCTCCGCCCTCGACGTCGCCCTCGCCCCGATCGTCCCGCGTTGCCAGCAGTACTTACGGGCCGGGACTGTGCGGGTACCTGTCCCCGGCCTGGTAAGGACTGGGGAAACCCGCGGCCGGCTCCTTCAGAGTCATTAAGTGAAGAGCTCAGGGGCGTGAAGAGTCTGAGATTGCGAAGATGAGGTCCAGCAGCTTCGTATTAATGAACAAAAGTTCTCTACCAATCTTTTGCTCGGCAACAAGGCCTGCCTCTGCCAGTTCATGCAACCAACTCGAAGCCGTGACCCGCTTCGCTAAGCCGAGCCCGACCACGTCCTCAATGCGAGCATACGGTTGCCTGGTGAGCAGGGTGGCAATATCCGACGCGGGCATTCTTGTTATTTCCCCCGATCGTGGGCCGCGTGACCTTCTATCCAGCCGGCTACCTGTTCAAAGCTTGATTCTCCGGATGCGATGCTAAGGCCCAACGCAACTAGCTCAGTTTCGGACGCCTCGACGTCTACGGCATTGAGGGCAAGTTGGACGAGCATAGCGTGGATTCCAATGCGTTTGTTCCCGTCAACGAAGGGGTGGTTCGCGATAAGTCCGAAACCGAGTCGCGCGCTCTTTTCGACGACGGTCGGATAGAGTTCCTGACCTCCGAAGGAAGCTGAAGGAGTGCTCAACGCCGAGTCCAAAAGCGCTTGGTCACGCACCCCTTGCGAGCCACCAAACACGGAGATTAGGTCGGCATGGAGCATAAGAACCTGCGCGCGGCTCAAAAGAATCACTTGGCCAGCTCACGATATGCATGCGCGTACTTAGCCATGAGCAACCGTGAAACTTCTTCAACGTCGGCGTCGTCGGCGGCTGCCGGCTCGCTTAACGCGTCATAGCCCAGGACCACGTATGCTGGACGGTTGTTTCTTAGCACCACCACCGGACCACGCTCATCAACCATTCTGGCCACGCGAGAGAAATTCTGATTTGCTTCCGTCATCGACACTAGGTTCGCCAAGTCTGCTTTCATCTCACAACCCTTCTAGGATATTTTCATCCTACTCCGCCCTAGCCCACACCCTCCCCCGTTGCCAGCAGCACATACGGGTCGGGACTGCGCGGGTACTTATCCGCGGCCTCACGCGAAATCGCACGAATGGCAGGGATCCACTCCTCAGCAGGCCGGTACCACGCGCCGCGCTTAGCGCCTTCTTGTTGGAGGACGCCGGCGGCAACCAACTCATTCAGTTCGCGCGAAGCCACGTTCGCCGACACGTCCGCCAAGTCGCGGTACGTCGCATTACGCAGCTTCCACCCCGACATGGTCAACTCGATCGCCGGCACGGACCTCTCCGGCAGCCCCTGATCCTCCACCAATTGATCCACCAGTGCGCCGATCTGGGATAGCTCCCACAGCCGCCGCGCGACGACATGAGCTTGGCGGTAGTGCGCCGTCAGCACGAACCTGATCCACGGCAGCGCAGTGCGAGTGGGATCCCAGCGTCCTCCCCCGACGTCAGCCAGAACGTCGTAGTACTCCCGAGTGTGCCGTCCCAGGTACTCCTCAATCGACACAAACTGAGCCTCATCCACTCCGCCCCGATGCAGGAGCAGGGACTGCATCACACGCGAGATCCTGCCGTTCCCGTCGCGGAATGGGTGGATCATCACCAAGTTGAGGTGAGCCATTGCGCCTTGAATGATGGCATCAACGCCCTCGTCATCCAGCATGGCCAGGCTGTCGACGTAGGCGCCCATTAGGTTCCCCAGCTGATCCGCAGGGGGAGCCTGGTAAGTAACGCTCTGCGAGGACTCATCCACCGCGTACACGTCGGACGTTCTGTAGACACCCGGCGAACGGTCGAGGTCGTAACTCTGCACCATGAAGTGCAGCGAGCGCACCAGAGTTTCGTCGATGTCGAACGAGGGCTGCTCCCCAAGGATCCGACAATACGTCATCGCGTCGGAGTAGCCCTTAGCGGCAAGCCAGGGTTCCTCTGCTTGGCCGCTGCCCTCTCTGGATACGATCTCCAGCGCAGCATCCTTATCAATATTGATGCCTTCAATGCTGTTGGAACCCTGAACCGCTAAAGCTTGGGACTGTCTGCGGAGCGCGCCTTCCCATCTGCGGCGGCGGGTCAGGTTGAGGCTCAGATCAGCCCGCAGACCTCTGACGGCCTGCAAGACCTGCTCGTCTTCTTCAGCAAGCGTGGGAACGGCAAACATAGACCCTCCTCCCCACAAGGTCAGATAAGCCTAGCATGTCAGTTATTAACTGACATAGACGTCTTTTCAACGCCGCACCCACACGGGAGCAGCGCCCCAGCGACACTAATCGGGCGTCCAGCAACAGGCTTGCCGAGCTTCCAGGCGGGGAACCTCTTCAACGTCGGCGTCGTCGGCTGCGAAGGCTCTTCGCAAGATTGACCGGGCGACCTCACATCGTCTGCTTCAGGCCATCGGCAGACTTGCCGATCCTACGGATTCATTTCATGACCGACTCTGCTGCTCTGTGAGCCGGCCGAACACTCCTTGGTGTTACGCCCTCGCCCCGATCCTCCCCCGTTGCCAGCATACGTACGGGCCGGGACTGCGCGGGTACTTGTCCCCGGCCTCGTAGGGAATGGGGAAACCCGCGGTCGGCTCCTTCAGAGTCATTAAGTGACGAGCTTAGGGGCGTGAAGAGTCTGAGATTGCGAAGATGCGGTCCAGTAACTTCTTGTTAATGAACAGAAGTTCTCTACCAATTTTTTGCTCGGCAACAAGGCCTGCCTCTGCCAGTTCATGCAACCAACTTGAAGCCGTGACCCGCTTCGCTAAGCCGAGCCCGACCACGTCCTCAATGCGAGCATATGGTTGCCTAGTGAGGAGTGTGGCAATATCCGATGCTGGCATTCTCGTATGTTCAGCGCGGATGGATTGCTCTAGCTGATCGCGAGTCTCCAGTACCTGATCCGCAAGACGAATTGCGGACTGTGCGGACTCACTGACCCCAACCGCCACATACGCGACCCAATCCTCCCAGGCATTCTTCTCGGTCACCGCTCGCAGTAGTCGGTAGTACTCGTCCTTATTCCGCACGAAGTATCCCGAAAGGTAGAGCACGGGAAGATCCAACAGTGCGTATTGCTTCAGGCACAGAAGGTTCAAGATGCGGCCAGTACGACCATTGCCATCATAGAAGGGATGGATGGCCTCAAATTGATAGTGCTGCAACGCCATTGCGACTATGGGGTCAAGTGGTCCGTACCCGTGAATGAACTTCTCCCAGTCTGCTAACTTGCCTAGGAGCACGTCCTTCCCCTCGGGCGGCGTGTAGGCCCGTTCTCTTGTCACGGGATTGCCGATGAACGTGCCCGGGGTAGTGCGGATCTGAGCCTCTGAGCCCGTGAGACCAGAGGCGATGACTAGCGCGGTCTGAAAACTCAGTGGTCGTTCTTGAGAATGGTCAAATCCCGCCTTCAGTGCGGTCCGATAGCGCAGGGCTTCCTTCACCGCAGGCGACTCCGGCTCACCAAGTGCGTGGTGCGCGGCTCTGAATAGCTCATCGTTGGTCGTAACGATGTTTTCGATTTCGCTGGAGGCCTGCGCCTCAAGAAGCGGGGCAATATTGATTAGAAAGCTCGGATCGGGGAGCCGTTTGCATGCCATGTTCAGTGAAGCGAGGTGACGACTAGCATCGATAACCGCCTTCAGCACTCGTGGCGTCTCAACCTCCTGGCGAGGAGGTAATGGCGGCAGGTCCTGATACGGCAGTTGCGGGTCGAACGACATGTGCAAAGCATAGACATGATTGAGAAACATGTTCAAATCAATCCTCAAAATGAACACATTAGCCCGACGTGTTCAAAGGTCGCACATATTTGGTGAGCGCACGTTTGGACTTTCAGGAGAAATCACAGAACGCACCTCACCGACACCATCACCGGTCAGCGCGCATCGGTTCGGCAAGCGTCACAATTCTTTAGCCCCCGTTCCATTGTTGACGGATCCTTTTGATGAGTGTTGATTGGGCTTGTTGGCCAGCCCGCAACGATCGGGGCCCTATCGGTTGCCGCCCACCCTCGACGACACGCACCTGCGCAAATTGTCTGAGCACGCCGCCTTCGGACTGCATTAGCACAAACTGCCCCGGAGGGTTCGTCGGTGGCACACGAGACGAAGTGGCGCGGTGTTGAGAACACTGCGGGGAAGCGTCACCAGAAATCTTCGGATGCCCCGGTCTCTACGTTCCACCGAACTGGGGTCTCGCAAAAGATCGTTTGGCTGCCGTCGCCGTAGAGGCACTCCCCGTCCACTAGTTCGCGATCGCCGATCTTCTCGGTCAGTTCGATCTTTGTAGGCACCAGGTCGTTGCTAGGGCAGGTGTATCCACCGGGCGGCAGAGATTCCACGCGCTGTGTGATCACGATCTGGGTCTCTTTGTACTCCATGACCGGGTCGAGGACCTCCCCGGTAACCCCACCTGCACAATCGATCCGCATGACTTCAATCGGCAGATAGGTATCGTCAGGGCCGACATCAGTCCCCGGAGCGAGGCGCCAAACTGCCCCAGCGCCAAGAAGGTCCGCATGGCCAGTTTCCGGGTTGTGGCTCGGTGCCTCTGAATCCGCAGCTGCGCACCCCGTGGAAAACACAAGGAGAAGACCCGCGGAGACAACGAGCGCGCGTCTGACTTTAGTGTGCGGTCGCATCAGGAGACTCCTATCTGGCGTGCCCGGCGGGCTTTCGACCATTCTCTCTATTGGAGAGCCACGAAGCCACCGGGTCAGAGCGCGTCGATAAGGTCCCGAACAACCTGTGAGGGAGTCGTCTGCCGTTCCGCAGCCGCCTCGTCCAGCTTCGCCCGACGAGCAGCATCCAGCCGCAACGTGAACGGCTTAGCCCCCGCACCGACACTAATCGGGCGTCCAGCAACAGGCTTGCCAAACTTCCATCCGGGGAACCCCGCGTCCGCTTCTTGTCCCCAGCGTTCTACGTCGTCTTCACTGTAGGTGACGCCATCAGCGGCGGTGTATTCAGCCAATTCGGTTACCCCCTCAGTCCCAATTCTCGAAGCACTTTTGTAGTCGCACCCATCGCGTGGAAGACGAGCCAGCTTTCTGGCCCCTCATTGATCGCCACAAACTGCAGCAAGCGCCCTTTACCGTCAAGACCCACACCAACCCACTGGGGCGGAAAGTCAGTACCTTGCCTAGGCATCGCGCGCAGGCAGTTGGTGAAGGCCGCAACCACGTCATCATCGCCAATCTCGGGATGGGTCGCGTTTACCCGGGCATGAACTCGAATATTCACGTCAACCTTCCGAGACGTATCATGTACGACATAAGTGTAGTACGAAACCTCGAATCGCAACAGTAGTCCGAGCCGGCAGGGTGCCCAAGCTTTAGGGGTTAGCGAGAGTACTCCATCACAAAGATGATCCAGTCGCTCAGACAATCTTCGCCCGTGAGTCGTTCTTCGCGCCGTTCCTCATCGAGGTCCGTGGCAACAATCAGTCTCAAGACGGTCTGGTTCGCTAGGTAGGCTGCCCTCTCCTGCTGCTTCAGGGCTTCGTAATAATTCACTATGGAATCACGTTCACAATTGACACGCCAACGTCCCAGCCACGCTATGCCACGTCGACAAGCAGGTCATGCGCCTCCGCCCTAGCCCAACTGTCCCTCCACGACACCAGATACGCCGGGCATGTCAGTTACTAACTGACATAGCCGTCATTTGCCGGGACTTCAGGCGCCGATTTTGTCGGCCAGTCCCAACAGTGCGTCCCGCACGACTTCGCTTAGTGCCGGGTGTACCCAGTATTCGCCACTGGCGGCTTCACGCGGTTTGATTCCAAAGGTCATTGCCATAGTGAGAATCTGAAGAAGGTTGGAGGCGTCCTCGCCCAAAATTTGCGCACCCACCAAGTTCCCGCTTGTTTTGTCCCCTATCAACTTAACTAGGCCCGTCGTGTCCCCCATTGCCCGACCGAACACCGTCCCCGCGTACTCTTGCGTGTGCGTGACGATCTTGTCTTCCCCCAGTTTTTCGTTGGCTTCCGTTTCAGAGAGCCCCACGGAAGCCAGTTCAGGAATGCTGAAAGTGGCGGACGCTACTGGCCTACTATCCCTAGATTTCAGATCGTGAGGGTGCACCAGGTTCCACCGAACAATTCCAGCTTCGTAGTTCGCCACGTGCTTGAGCTGAGGCCCGGGGATGACATCACCTAGGGCGTATGCGCCCGCAACCGGCTTACCGTCAGATTGAGCGCGAAGCTCAGCATCGACCACTAGCCTCCCCCGGTCATCAACGTCGTAGCCGGCAGCAGCGGCATCCAATCGGTCCGTATTGGGAACACGCCCAGCTGCCAGCAGCACTGCGTCCGCGCTAATCCGCTCTCCTCCAGCCACAACAACCAGCGCGGAGTCCGCTTTCTCTATCGCGTTTACACCCCGATGCAGCCAAACATCCCAGTTTCTGGCCGCGATGCGTGTAAAGCGTTCAGAGATCTCCGGGTCCATGGAGCCCATCCATGTCCCGCCGCGCACCAGCTGTGTCACTCTTGACCCCAACCCAGA
Source organism: uncultured Actinomyces sp. (assembly GCA_964344825.1). Lineage (GTDB taxonomy): Bacteria > Actinomycetota > Actinomycetes > Actinomycetales > Actinomycetaceae > Scrofimicrobium. The sequence goes on along the minus strand of CAYFOT010000037.1, from coordinate 3,222 downwards.
GAAAATGGTGGCGAACTCGCATCCGACGGGCCCTGCGCCAACAACCACTAGGCGCTCCGGAAAATCTTTGATTTTCATGATGTCGTCGGAGGTATATACGCCTTCTTGGTGCACCCCGGGGATATCGGGAACCATGGGGCGGGAGCCCGCTGCGATTACTATCTGCCGCCCCTCGATGCGCTCTCCACTTTCAGTGACAATCGCGCGTGGCCCGCTAAGGACCACTTCCTCTGAAATCCACCGAACGTGGCGTTCCAGTTGTTGCCTTCTTCTGGCAGAACTGGAATCCGTATGTCCAAAAATCCTGTTACGTACCGCAGCCCAGTCAACATCCTCCAACTTCAACTGGACGTTCAGGCGGAAACCTTCTTCAGTTGAGCGGGCTATGTGCGCTGTACGGGATAACATTTTTGAGGGCACGCAGCCGAAGTTTAGGCAGGTTCCTCCAAAGCGTCGCGGTTCCACGATGACCGCCGTCTTTCCGCCTCCCTTATACACATCCGATATGGTGCGGTTTCCAGATCCTCCACCGATCACAATGAGGTCAACAACTTCGCGACTCATATTCAACGCAGCCTACTTTCGTCTAGTTGCGATCCGGCAGGAATACGCCCTCGCGTCACATGAAGCCCCTGAAGTCTTTCAACCCGCCGTTGCGGGGGAATCGCGGACAACCGGCGTCCATTTGAGCTCATTTCAGCAGCCGAAGCGCGCTTCCCTTGTGTGCAGCAATGTGGTCCGTTTTGTCACTCTTAATCTCGTACTGCGGGTCGTCCTCCGACGCGTGGTGCGTGTACCCCTTGTAATCGAAGTTGCTCTTGTGAACCTTGACGATCTTGCCCGAAACCCGTCCGGCCTCAGAATTCCAGGACACGTGATCCCCAACGGCAAATGTCTTCGTCACGGCTTTCCTCCTTCGTCGCAGTGTTTTCTAGGTTACGGCACCTACTCGCGGCCACAAATGTCTCGTTCTCCTGGAAGCCGCCAGCCCTCCCCGACTCCGTCACGCCCTTGCGCGCATGCGACGTCATCCTTTGGTACCACGCGAACACAGGTAAGACCGCCCTCGCCCAGAAGAACAAACTGGGCTTGGAACATACTGACTAGCCCCTACTTCTCCCCCGCCTCCGACGCCTTCCACTGCTCCAGGTACTCCTCGAATACCTTCCGGATATCCTGCCCCACCTTCAAGTACGCCGAGTCATCCAGGTTCGCCATCGAAAGCCGAATCGACCACAGCGGCCCCTCAAACCCGCCGCCGTCCAGCGCCACAACGCCGTCCTGCGCCGCCAACCGGAACAGGATGTCAACGGGCGAGTAATTCGCCTCCAAATACTCCGCAAACGCCGGCGGGTAATGCAACTTCGCGTAGTTCATCAGGTCCAACTGAATGTAGTACCCCACCCGCAGTGGGTCCGGATCCAACTCCACCTGCAGGCCCGTCAGCAAGTCCGAAAGCCGCTTGTGCAGCAACTCCTTCGCCGCATTCCGGTACGCCAAGTCGGTGTCAAACATGTCCTGAAGAGCAAACAAAGCCATCTGCACCTGCTGCGGACCTGAAAGCCCCGCCGTATGGTTCAGCGCCACATCGCGGGAGTCCGCCACCAGCCGCTGGGAGAAAGTGAGTTTTTCGAGGTCGTCTGTCAACGAGGAATACCGGTCCGCCAACCGCTTCTGCTCCGTCTGCGGCAGATCCAAGAGCAACTGATCCAGCACCGTTTCCTTCGACGTCACGATCGTCCCCAGCCGCCACCCGGTCGCCCCAAAATACTTGGAGAACGAATAAACAAGAATCGTATTCTTCGGCGCGATCGAGAACAGCGAACGGAAATCCTCCGCGAACGTCCCGTACACGTCGTCGGTGATGAGGATGACGTCGGGACGCTCGGCCACCACGTCAGCAACCTGCGCCAGCGTTTGGGCACGCATTTCGACCGAGGGCGGATTGGTCGGGTTCACGCAAACCACCAGCTTGACCGCGGGGTCCTTCAGTTTCGCGAGCTCCGCTTCGGGGAACTGCCAGTTATGGGTGCCGTCGGGGAACTTGTCACTCGCTTGGACCTCCACCTGCTCCAGCCCGTACTCCGGCAGATTCACAATGTCGATGTACGGCGTGAAGATCGCGGTGAGCAACGCAACCTTGTCGCCGGGACGCAGCAGCCCGTTGACGGTCAGCGTGTTGAAGATGTAGCACATGGCGGCCGTTCCGCCCTCGGTCGCAAAAATGTCGACGTCGGTCGTGGCCGGAAACCCCTCCCCCATGTTCTTCGCCAAATACCGCGCAACGGTTGCTTGAATGTGGGGGAGCATGACGGGAGGGTCTGGGTAGTGCTCACCCAAAATGCCGTCCACCAGCTCATATACGAAGTCGTCGAGGGCGATTTCCTGCCCGCGAATCCACCCCAAAACCTCATTGAGGAAGTCGATGCCCGGCTGCCCGTCCCGCTCACCCAGCCACGCTTGAAGCCGCGCCCCAATCCCCGCCTGGGTCGGCATCCCACTTAGCTCGTCGGTCCAGTGCCCGCACTCCGCCGCGTCCGCCACGGCGAAAAGCCCCAGTTGGAAGAACGCGTTGCGGGCGGGGGTAGCCACAAAGTTAGGGTTGCCGCGCCCCGCATTGAGAAGCGAGGCCTTCCCCTGTTCGTGGGCCGCGATCGCGAGCAAGTTCTCCCGCATCTCAAATGGGGACAGTTTTTCGAGGACGTCCTGCTCTTTCTGAGAAACCGGATCAAGGAAGGGCTGCGGATCAATTAGGTTAGGGCTCGTCCCTCTATTATGACCCCCGTCACGCGCGGCGGCGCGGCGACGGAGATGCGGGTGGGGCCTGAATGGCGGGTCGAGGGCGCAACTGCGCACCCCAAGGCTTAGCGACTGAAGGAGGGCCTCGCCGGCGCAGGAGCCACCCACTTCTACACGGGGGAAGAGGGACCGATACACCCTCATCGGGTCGGCAGACGGAAAAACGCCGCTTACGCGGGGAAGAGGCGTCCTTCGTTTCCCACCCCTTCCCCCACACGGAAACACCCCCGCTTGCGCGGGGAAGAGGAGTCCAACGCCCCGGTTTTGATTTTGTCGGCGGAAACACCCCCGCTTGCGCGGGGAAGAGCACCTAAGTTTCTGGTGAGTTCGGGCCGATAGGGAAACACCCCCGCTTGCACGGGGAAGAGCCGCCCTCACCGCGGCCTCTGGGATGATTGACTGTCGCCTAGGCGGACGGAAGCA
>CAYFOT010000036.1:0-14904 GCA_964344825.1 uncultured Actinomyces sp. | reverse complement strand
GCCCGGAAAGACGACGCATCAGCCTGGGTCGCCCGGAAAGACGACGCATCAGCGTGTGCTAGCCGCGGGCCGGTCGCCATCTGCCCAGTAGGTTGGGCCTCTCGCCCTCCGCGTGCGCCAGCCCCAAGACCGAACTACCACCTCTGTCTCAGTATATGAACACCGGGTTTAGGCCTTTCGTCCCCGGACCTAGCCTTGAAACATGTTCAAACGAATGTGCCGCTAACGGACGCACTGACAGGCTCAAAGCCAGCGCGATAGATCGCGTGTCACGATGCTGATCCGGGTACTTTCGGGACCATTTCCACCGCGAAGCCACTCAGAGCTGCGGCCAGACTCCCAAGTACTAAGCGAACAGCATAAGTGTGTCCTCCTCCGTCGGTGAGGACTCAGGCACTTGGCCAGGCACCCAAGCAAAGCCCCTCCCGAACTGCCATCAATCAGAAAAGCAGAACGCGACAACATCGCAAGACAAGAAACTTGGGAGACAACAAATGTCTGAAAACTGGTCCTTCGAAACCCGTCAGATCCACGCCGGCCAAACCCCCGACCCGACCACTGGTGCACAGGCGCTTCCCATCTACCAGACGAACGCATACGTCTTCAAAGACGCCGACCAAGCAGCAAACCGTTTCGCCCTTACCGAACTGGGCCCCATCTACACGCGCATCACCAACCCGACGCAGGAAGTCGTAGAGAACCGCATCGCGTCCCTAGAAGGCGGAGTGGGTGCCTTGTTACTGGCCTCCGGTCAGGCCGCGAATACCTTCGCAATCCTCAACCTTGCTGGAGCGGGGGACCACATCGTGGCCTCGCCAAGCCTTTACGGTGGAACCTATAACCTGCTCGGCACCACGCTGCCGAAGCTGGGCATCGATGTAACCTTCGTTGAGGACCCGTACGATCCGGAGCAGTGGAAAGCGGCCGTGCGGCCCAACACCAAGGCTTTCTTCGGCGAAACAATCCCCAACCCGAAGTCCGATATCTTCGATATTGAGACCATTGCGAACGCGGCTCACGAAGTAGGCGTACCGCTCATCGTCGACAACACGGTCGCGACGCCCTACCTGATCCGCCCCATCGAATGGGGTGCGGACATCGTCACCCACTCCGCCACTAAGTACCTAGGCGGCCACGGCACCACCCTGGGCGGCGTGATCGTCGACGCGGGTACTTTCGACTTCGGCCAAGACCCGGAGCGTTTCCCCGGTTTCAATGAACCCGACCCCTCATACAACGGCATCGTTTACGCCCGCGATTTGGGCGAGGGCGGGGCGCTTGGCGCCAACCTCTCCTACATCCTGAAGGCACGCGTCCAGCTGCTGCGCGACCTGGGGTCTGCGATTGCACCGTTCAACGCGTTCCTCCTGGCGCAGGGAATCGACACCTTGTCCTTGCGCGTTGAGCGGCATACGGAAAACGCCCGTAAGATCGCCCAGTGGTTGGAGTCCCGTGACGACGTGGAAGTGGTGCACTACGCGGATCTTCCGTCCTCGCCCTACTACGAACTTGCGCAAAAGTACGCGCCGAAGGGTATCAACGGCGTGGTCGCCTTCGACATCAAAGGTGGAGACGCGGCGGGACGGGCTTTTGTGTCGGCGCTCGAACTGCACTCACTGGTCGCGAATCTTGGGGACGTGCGCTCGCTGGTTGCCCACCCCTACTCAACGACGCACAGCCAGGGTTCCGATGAGGAGAAGGCTCAATCCGCAGTCAGCCCGGGACTGGTACGTTTGTCGGTCGGACTGGAAAACGTGGACGACCTGATTGCCGACTTGGAGTTGGGATTCGCAGCGGCAGAGAAAGCACGTGAAGAAGCCAGTCAGGAAGAGTTAGCCCGGGCAGCAGCGTAACGGACGGGGCGAGGGCGGACGGGCGACAGTTGCCAATCCGCCCTCGCACCAAAAGCGCGTTACTTGAGCCCTGAGGACTTGCGGGAATGGCGTGTGGGAAAATGGTGATTGACGTGAGCGATGGTGAGATGAGTGGTTGCGTCATGGAGAAAAGAGACCAGGCGGATTCTTCGGTCCGCCCGCTTTCTGGCCGGGCCTCCACCGGGAACCCGCCGCCCGCTTCCGGCGCGTGGTTTGAGACTGACCCGGTGGGCCAGCGTCAGTTCTTCACGTTTGGGCCACTAGAACTGGAAGCAGGTGGCGTTTTGCCATCCGTCACCCTAGCCTACGAAACGTGGGGCGCCCTCAATGAGGACCGATCCAATGCGGTCTTGATACTGCATGCGCTCACGGGGGACTCCCACCTGTCTGGTGAGGTAGAACCTGGACACCCGACGGCGGGCTGGTGGACGGAGCTAATTGGGCCGGGTGCACCCATCGATACGGACAGGTTTTTCGTGGTTGCTCCCAACGTTCTTGGCGGGTGCCAGGGGAGCACGGGGCCGGCGTCACTGATGCCGCAAGAGGCGGTGACCGAGGGTGGCGCGGTGTCGCCCTCGCCCTCACCCTCGCCCAAGAGGTGGGGTCCGCGTTTCCCGTTCATCACGATTCGCGACACGGTGGAAGCGGAGACGCACCTGGCGGACCACCTGGGTGTGGTGCGGTGGGCCATGGTGATCGGTGGATCCCTCGGCGGAATGCGCGCGCTGGAGTGGGGCGCGATGTACCCCGACCGCGTCGCAAAACTGGTTCCCGTGGCCACCACAGCAGCGACCACGGCTGACCAGATTGCCTGGGCCCACACGCAACTGGCCGCCATCTGCGTGGATCGCAACTTCTTCGGCGGGGACTACTATGACCAGCCCGATGGGGAGGGGCCGACGCGGGGGCTGGGGATTGCTCGCCAAATCGCCCACACCACTTACCGCAGCGCACCGGAGCTCCAGACCCGTTTCGGGGCCTCACCTCAAGCATCGGAGAACCCCTGGAATGGCGGGCGCTACGCCGTCCAGTCCTACCTTGAACACCAGGGACGGAAGTTCGTCTACCGCTTCGACGCGAACAGCTACAAGGTGCTGACTGAGGCTTTCATGTCGCACGATTTGGGGCGAGGGCGAGGGGGAGTGGACGCCGCTCTCGCCAGCATCACCGCCCAGACTCTGGTAGTTGCCGTTAACTCCGACCGGCTGTGTTTACCCGAGTCATCGGAGCGTATTTCCGCTGCAGTTCCCGGGTCGATCGGGGTTGCGACCGTGCGTTCCCACAGCGGGCACGACGGCTTCCTAATCGAGTTCGGGCAGTTTGGTCCCCTCCTCAAAGAGTTCCTTGAAGAGGGGGCCTAACAGCTTCACTCTTCAGACTGTTTCCCACAACCATTGGAGCGGTTTGCACGGAGTTCGGACGCCAGTCTCTTGACTCCCGGTCTGGTCCTTCCGTTGAGAATGTCGATGACAGCCTCCAACGCCCCTTCCGGGAATGCACCGGCGGAGAACCGAGAGACGGAGCGCAGCGGCGCATCCATCACGAAATTCACGTTGTTGGCCCACATCGGCTTTCCAGCGAGTCGGAACAGCGAGGCCGCTACGCGAATGGAACCATTGACAGCCCCGCCGACTCCCCCGCGGCAGTCGCACCATTGTCCCCTTGCGGAGCAGAAGAATGAAAAGGCGTGATCGGAGAAGGCAATCTCCACCCTCTTGGATTGACCCGGCTGAACGCACGTTCGCGCGAAGCCCGCTAACTCTTGGGCAGGCCTAAATGTGTTCACGTCGTCCGGAGCGACATACACCTGAACGACCTCGCACCCCTGTCGATCACCAACGTTCGTGACCGTCACGCTTACGCCTTGGGAACTCACCTTGAGGTCGGAGTACTCAAACCGGGTGTAAGACAGGCCATGCCCGAACGGGAAACGCACAGCCTTACCGACCTTGTCGAAGTAGCGGTAACCCAGGTAGATGGACTCCTTGTGGTACGCGGCCGACTGTGTCTTTCCGTAGTCTTTCGAGGACGGAACGTCGTCGTAAACAAGCGGATACGTCTCCGCCAGCTTGCCACTGGGCGTGACTTTTCCCGTGAGGATTCGGGCGATCGCGCGCGCGCCGCCCTGTCCAGGAAGGTATCCGTGAAGGATGGCGCCGACTAGATCGGCAAAAGGGAGTTCAACGGGGGAGCCACCAACCAAGACGACGATTGGGTCGTGCCCCGCCTCTAACAGGTTCCGGAGCAGATGGAGCTGGTCCTTCGGGATGCGCATATGTGGGCGGTCCGCTCCCTCCGCCTCCAACGACTCATCTAGACCTATGAAGAGAATGGTCTCTTCTGCTCTGTCCGCCAGTTCTACGGCACGCCGCCGCATGCAGTCTGAAGTTCCGCCGTACCTTTTGTAGCCAGGTTCGAAGCCGACTACGTCCAGACCGGCTTCCTTGAGCATCTCAAGGGGGCTTTCCACGACAGTTGGGTTCACGCGGGATGAGCCGGCGCCTTGGATGCGCAGATAATTTGCGAAGTCGCCGATCACCGCTACCGAGGTGTGTGGGGCAAGCGGCAAGGGCTTAGGGGAGTTGCCCCTCTCATTCTTTAAGAGGACCAAAGATTCCTCCGCCGCACGGACGGCCAACTCTTGATTCGCCTCAAAATCCACTTCCCGTAGGTCCGCGCCTGCTAACGGATCAGAGTTACCGGTCCGGTCGAGAAGATCTATGACTTCCCGGACGCGCTGGTCCAGAACCTCCACGTCGAGCTCACCGTTACGAACGGCTTTGACGATTTCTGCGTCGGTGATGCTGCCGGTCGATGGCATTTCCAGGGCGTTCCCCGCCTTAACTGCTTTGACACGGTCGTTATTGCCGCCCCAGTCCGTGACAATGAGTCCGTCAAAACCCCAGTCATCACGCAGGATCTTCTGAAGCAGCTCAGAGTGCTCATTTGAATGGGTGCCGTTGATCTTGTTGTAAGAGGACATGACGGTCCATGGCTTGCCTTCTTGGACAGCGATCCGGAATCCCTCCAGATAAAGTTCATGCAGGGCGCGGTCATCGACGACCTCATCGATGCTCATGCGGTGCTTTTCTTGGCTGTTCACCGCGAAGTGCTTCACGCATGCGCTGACACCCTCCGATTGGACACCGCGTATCAACGCAGACGCCATCTTCCCCGACAGCAATGGGTCTTCAGAGAAGTACTCAAAGTTCCGCCCGCCAAGAGGATTCCTTTTGATGTTCAGGCCGGGCCCGAGGAGCACACTCACACCCTCAGCTCTTGCTTCCTTACCCAGTGCCTTACCGATCTTGTAAAGGAGGTCCGTGTCCCAAGAATTTGCCAGCGTTGCAGCCGTGGGGAAACAGGTGGCCGGAACGGAGTCGTTGAGACCCAAGTGGTCCGCGTCGCCACGCTGCTTGCGCAGCCCGTGAGGGCCATCGGTGAGCATTATCGATGGTATGCCCAACCGCTCTACTGGCTTTGTGTTCCAGAAATCTGCCCCTGACATTAGGGAGGCCTTTTCTTCCAGCGTCATCTGATCGATCAGTTTCTGGTGCTTCATCCCATCCCCTGTCGTCCGGCGGGTGTTATGCGAATGGTATGCTTATGTGTCGACGCCAAGTTATTCTTGACAGCCGCACTTGTACGATAATATTAGTCTCTTCCAGTTGGTGGAAAAGCGTTCGGGGTGTCGTGGCCGGTAGGATGGGCCCGTGGACAATGGCGACATATCAGAAGTGACCCGGCAATTTGAAGCCATCATGGGCGGTGGCAATGCACGTGGTCAGCGCACGCGGGCGGAAATTATTGAGAGGGCGGCGCAGGCATTCGGTGAGAGTGGTTTTCATGGGACCTCCTTGCGTTCCATCGCACGTAGGTCGGGGATTGACCATTCCACGCTGAAGCACCATTTCCCTACGAAAGAAGAACTGTTGGCTGCCGTGCTCATGTGGCGCGATCGTCAAGGGCTGCGGGATCTGCAAGCGTTGAATAGCGGTCCAGTAATAGACGCGCGGATGGTCCCCCAGGCAGTGGCGGAGCAGGCCAGACGGAACGGTGAGACTCCCGTACTTACGCAGCTGTATTCTGTTTTATCCGCGGAGGCAGGGCAGGAGGGACATCCTGCGCGGGAATACTTGCAACAGCGCCAGGAGATGGTCATATCCGCCTTGGAGAAGATGCTCTTTGGCTGCGGGGTAGAGACGCGCTTTGCCTCAGCAAACCTAAGCGCGCGGGATCTTGCCACCCTCTTGGTCAATGTTTGGGACGGCATGCAGGTTTGCGATGCACTAAACCCGGGGATGCTTGATGTTCCCGCGATGATGTATACCGTCACTGATCTGATGCTGCGTGGAATCGAGGGCGGCGGCCCTGAGTCGGGGTCCGCGGAAGCGGAAGGAGAGTAGAGCGACGGCGCGGTGTGCGCTACCGTTCCGGGTGACAGTCGCGATGCTTGCCCGCGTTGTACCCTGCTTGCTGCCAAGCTGAACTTGGGACATGTCACTTGGAAACGGGCCCCAAGGATGGTTGCCTAGGACTATGGTCATGTGTGTTGGGTGGGCGTTTGAGATGCCTCGCCCTCGTCCACAGTTCAGAAAGATTGCATAATGACCAACTTGCTTATCATCAATGGCTCGGCTCGCGAAGGACGCACGGGTGGCCCCATCGGCGAATGGGTCAAGGAAACCGCGCTGGCAGACGGCCGTTTCGACGTTGACTACGCCGACCTGGCAGAGATCGACTTGCCGTTTATGGCGGAGCCGAACCACCCGCGTATGCGCAAGTACGTCGGCCAGGACGCGAAGGATTGGAGCGCCCGCGTTGATGCTGCGGATGCCGTCATTCTGGTGTTCCCGGAATACAACCACTCATACTCCGCCCCGATCAAGAACGCGCTGGATTACTTGAACAATGAGTGGAAGCGCAAGCCAGTCGGGCTGGTGAACTGGGGTGGAAATTCCGGAGGAACCCGCGCAGCTGCGGCGATCAAGCCAGTTTTGGCGGCGCTGGCCATGGTGCCGACTCAGGGAAATATCGAGATCAACTTCCCCTGGGGGCAGGTTGTCGAGGGCGCTTTTGAACCCAATGAGCAGCAGGCGCAGGTTATGAAGCTGCAGTTGGATGAGTTGCTGTCTCTCAGTGAGCTCTTGGCGCCCGCACGCGCCTAAGTTGTTTCGGGGCAGCCGCCCGCGGCCTACCAGTTGCGTATTTGCGCGACTAGGTTTGCTCTGCGGGCGGTCTCCAAAATCAACAGCGCATTCTGCTGATCGCTGCCCAAGGCATGGTCCTGCGCAGACTGCTCTGACCGCCCGAAACGGACGTGGCGCGCTATGAGCCGCTCCAAGCGGACATCTTCATCGATGTCGATGAACCATGATTCGGTCAGGTACTTGCGCACTTGGCTCCACTCCGGGCCGTCGGCAAGTAGGTAGTTGCCCTCCACGATAACCAGAGGGGTTCGCGGGCCAACCGGGATTGCGCCCGCGATGGGGTCTTCGATCTCACGCCGGTACTCCGGCGCAAACACAGTGTGATCTGCGGCAGCGATGCGTTGGATGAGGGAAAGAAACCCCCAGCCGTCAAACGTGTGGAGCGCACCCTTACGGTCGGTTTGCCCCCGTTCTTCGAGCACTGAGTGCGCCAAATGGAAACCGTCCATGGGGACGACGAGGGCGGTGGGAAGGTCAGGCTCTTCTACACCTTGGGAGCCCAGCCTAGCGTTCACCGACTTCGCAATCGCGCCGGCCAGGGTCGACTTCCCGGAACCCGGGGCACCCGCGATACCCAAGATAGCCCTTCGCCCACCTTGCATCAGAGCAAGTGCTCTTTCTACGAGGTCCACGTATTCCACGGATTGCGCGGTGTCGGTGCTGGTCATGCGCAGAGCTTAACTGAGCGCCAGCCGTGGCGCTTCCCGCCCGCACTATCGCGTTCACCTTCCTCTGGTGCGCTATTGCATTTACCGGTGGACCTGACCTGCGGCGCTTCGCTTCTCCTGCTGGTTGGCTTGACCTTCTCAGCGGACGGCCACGCCCTCGACAAAATCATTCGTGTGGGGGAGTAGGCTCAGCGTTGTGATGCGGAGCGGATCGGCGCTCGCAAATCGGTAGAGGTGGGAAAGCGCGTTGGTTTATTCTCCTGGGGGTTTGGTGCCGGAAACGGCTGACTTGGCCAGCCCGACGTTCGTGGCGGTAGATTTTGAGACGGCGAACAGGATGGGCGGCGCCAGTGCGTGCTCAGTGGCGTTCGTGAAGGTGAACGATGGCCAGGTCGTGGACCGACTGTCGACGTACTTGAAGCCACCGGCCGAATACGACCGGTATGAGTTCACGTGGCTACACGGGATATCACGCCGGCACACCAAAGACGCGCCCTCCTGGTTCGATATGGAAGACGAGGTTGCGGATTTCGTCCTGGACGCGCCCGTGTATGCCCACAATGCCTCGTTCGACGCACGGGTTTGGCGGGAGTTAGACGCTTACTTCGGGTTGAGGACACTTCCGTCGCGTTTCTACTGCTCCTACCGGCTAGCACGGCAGGTCACGCCGGGTTTGGTGAACTACAAACTACCCACGGTGACGAGGGCGCTGGTGCCCGGGTACCAGCTTGACCACCACCAAGCAGACTCAGACGCAGAGGCGTGCGCGTTGATTGTGGCCTCGATACAGAGGCAGATGTTGGGGTAGTTCGGAGCGCAGGATCGCAGGAGCGCTGCCTGCGGGTTCGCTGCTTGGTTCACTTGGGCGCCCGGGCCTTCACTGCGTGCCGAACCCGTCTACCCCGATTGCCGAATCAGCAGCTCTTGCAGAGTTCACTCTGCCGGAACGTCGATTCCCAAAGTCATCGATGATTCTCCGGCACGCACTTCTAGGCTTTCGACTCCACGCAGTTTCCGCTCCACCGCGCGGGTCCTTCTTCCGGCTTCCTCTACCGTGTTCTGCGCGGTTTGTAGCTGACGCTCCAGTTTCTCCCAGACTGTCCCGTACTTCGCGAACTCCATTTTGGCCGCAGCCAAAACCTGCCAGACTTCGGAAGACCTTTGCTCTATCGCTAAGGTCTTGAACCCCATCTGCAGGCTGTTCAAAAGGGCCATGAGTGTAGTGGGACCGGTGAGAACCACGCGTTCGCTGCGCTGCAGATCGTCAGCAAACCCGGGTATTCGCATAGCTTCCGCGAAGAGCCCCTCTGTCGGGAGGTACATGATCGCGAAATCCGTTGAGTGAGGAGCAACGATGTACTTACTGCTGATCAACCCCGCTTGAAGCCGGAGCGCCTTCCCAAGTTCGCGTACCGCTTGGCTGATCTCAACCGCGTCGCCCCTGTCTTGAGCATCAAGCAGCCTCTCATACGGTTCTTGCGGGAACTTGGAGTCGATCGGCAGGTAAACGGGCGCATCGTCATCCCGGCCGGGGAGCTTCACAGCGAACTCAACACGTTCGCCTGAACCGGGTCTGACCTCAACGTTCACGTCATATTGGTCCGTCGTAAGGATGTCTTGGAGTTGCCGCGCCAGTTGCACTTCGCCCCAACCCCCACGTGTCTTCACATTCGTCAGGACCTTCTTTAGTCCACCGACGTCGGTGGCCAGTGTCTGCATTTCCCCTAGGCCGCGCTGCACCTGCTCAAGGCGATTGGACACCAGTTCAAATGATTCGCCCAGTCTTCTCTCCAGGGTCCCTTGGAGCTTTTCATCAACCGTGGCCCTCATCTTTTCAAGGTGGACCTCATTACTGGCCCGAATCTTCTCCAGTTCCGCAGCATTGTCGGACCGGAGTTGGTTCAGCCCCGCGCTCTGGTTAACGGTGAGTTCCCGGATCCGCGCTTCCATCATCTCCAAGCGCTGATTGAGTGTAGATTGCAGTTCCTCCCGTGTTGCAGAATCCGCCCGAGCACGCAACGCAGCGTCCTCACTGTTGCGCGTCGCGATCCCGGAAAGCCTCATCTCCAGCGTTCGTTGCAGCTCCAGTGAACGTGACCCTGATGTTTGCTCCAAGATGGCAACCTGTCGGCCCAGCTCCTCAATGGTTGAGCGGTCGGAGCCCACATCTTTCCCGGCGCCACGCCAGATTAAAACACCAACTATCGCAGCACTGACGCTGGCCACAGCGGTAACAGCAAGTAGAACAAGTATCAGGGCATCCACAGAGCGCTCCATTTCGTGCATCGTGGCCCGCACCACAACGCATGAGGCGCCAGCCGACCTTACCCACTCAGACTAGGTAAGGCCTCCGACAGTATGAGCAGCGCCGCAGCCGCTAACCCCTGCGCACCAGCAAAATCGCGGAGTCAGGCCCCGTCAACGTTGCCTGGTCACCCACGCACGTGTAATCCCAGTCCACGACGTCATAGCCCGCGCCCGGCATGACGTTCTCTGTGCCCAGCATGGAAAGCGTTAACTCAGACTGAATCGAATCGTCTTCAATCGTGATCTTCGATCCCGTGAGTGTGTAGGTGCCGGAGTCGGTGCCTTTCCTCACGATTGTTGTTGACTCATCAGCGCTTGCAAACGTCACCGACATGTCCTGGTAGTCCGTGCTCATGGTCCCGTCAGCCCCAAAGGATATGACCACATCGCCGCCGATCTCCACCTGGTCGGCCCCGGTTTCAGCGAATTGTGAGGCGAAGAATGCGGGGTCGGCCGTCCAATTCCCGATAAGGCACTCTGGCCCGTCCACTGCCGTCGCGATCTCCGCTCCGCTTTCAACAGTCTCAGACGGTGCTTCCGCATCGGTCTGATCAGACTGGACAGTTGATTCTTCGGGAGTGCCAGTCGAGGAACACCCGGCCAACAGCGCACCTGCTGCCATCATCGCAATCAGTGGCAGGGAGATCATGCGTTTCTTCGAGCTCACATTCGTCATCGCTTCATCCTAGGTGCATTGCCCTATAAGTTGGAAGCCGCGGACAGCATGTCGGAAATCGCGTTGCGCTACCGGCTGGCGGAAAGGCTTACGTTGTGCAGAACGAAAACGACTGCCCAACCCACCTAGTCCGTCATGCGGAACCAGTTGCCCGCGGCGCCTCGCTTTGTTCCCTCCGGGGAGCGTCAGGCGCGCTGCCACGTCATCGTAAGCCCGTCTTTCACGCCGAACTTCACTAAATGGCGCTCAATCACGTCCTCCAGGAAGCCCGCGGTTTCTTCATCCGCAGAGGTGAGGGAAATGACGACCTTAGCATCCTCACCCTCGCCCTCACACGATAGTTCCGCGCGCCCTTTCAATAGGTCGATCCAACCGGTGGAGGAGTCCGCATTCCATTCGCCACCGTGCCTGCGTGACATGTGAGCAGTCAACTGCTTGGCGTAGCGGGATGGACGGTCGGTGATGGAAGTGCCGATGCTGCGAATTGTCACGATTCCCCGATCATTGAAGTTAGGTAAGCCTAAGCTTGGTTGAGTAGAAGTTCACCACTCAAAAGTTGCCCAGTCAAGGGTCATATGGGGATGTGAGATGCAGATCGCGATGGTGCGTAGGGACTATCCCTTTGTCCCCGGCGTCTCCATCGGTAACTTCAGGTGATGCACGGCGTCCCGAGTTCCTTGGAGCGCAAGGATGGTTCGCTCATACGTTGTGTGTGCGACGGCCGCGAACATCCCGTCCACAACCACCAACTGGGCCAGGCGGCTCCCCATCGCCGCGCTGCGAAACGTGGTCTCCAAAGCGGCTGTGGTGAGAACAAATTCGCCCTCGCCCGCCAGGGGAGAGTTGGGCGCTCCGGTAAGCACAATCGTCCTCGCCCCCTTCTTCCGCGCTTGGCGCAGCGCGAATACGACGTCCTGGGTAGCCCCGGAATGGGAGATAGCGATCGCAGCCGAAGCGGGCCCCAGCAGCGACGCGGCTCCAGCGGCCTCATGCGCCTCCGTCCACGCAAACGCGATCAGTCCGATGCGCGTCAGTTTCTGTTTCAGATCGAGGGCGACCAGCGCGGAAGACCCAATCCCAAAGATATCAATCCGGTTAGACCCCGCCAAGATTTCCCCAATCTGAGCGAGGGCGGAAGTGTCTAGTGAGCGGACCGTCGCCTGAACAGAAAGCAGGTCTGACTCCACGACCTTCTCAACCGCCTCTTCGGTCGTGTCATCGCGACGTATATCCCAGCTCCCCTCAAAGCGCTGCTCAATTTCTGCACGGGAACCCAACTCCGCTGCCAGCATGATCTTGAGCTGCGCAAAACTCTCCAAGCCCAACTCCTGGTAGAAGCGGACGACTGTGGCTGGCGAAACCTTTGCCGATTCCGATAATGCGTTGATCGTCCCTTGAGAGGTTTGCGCCGGGTGAGCCAGGACGTACTCCGCAACTTGGCGGATGGCGGGCCTCATGGTGCCGAGCGCCCCTTGGATCTGCATCGTCAGGGGAATTTCGGAAGGGGTGGGTGTCGGGTGCATGCGCTTCTTCCCTCTAGCGCCCGGGGACTGTGACGGGCTATGGATGAGAAATTTATATCACAAAACTAGACCCTTCCTGTAAAAAAATATTTTCACGTATGCTGTTCATGTAAGAAAGTTCTAGCGATGGAGACTGAAGTGAAAGTTTCAACCACTGAGTCGCGCAATGAGCGGACAGTCGACCTCGACCTCATGGGAACCGAAGAGTTCCTGTACGTGATGAATGATGAGGACCAGAAGGTTGCCGCCGCGGTGCGTGAGGCAATCCCGCAGATCGCACAGGCTGTGGAGCTGATCCGTGGTTCTTTGCGTGAGGGCGGAAGGCTGATCTACATGGGTGCGGGAACCAGCGGGCGCTTGGGCGTCTTGGACGCATCGGAATGCCCTCCCACGTTCGGCACGGATCCCGGCATGGTCGTTGGCCTAATAGCAGGCGGCCCGACTGCGCTCACAACTGCGATTGAGGGAGCAGAGGATTCCGCGGAGTTGGGCGTTGAGGACCTGAAGGGCTTGTCGTTGACAGATCGGGACACCGTGGTTGGGATCGCGGCTTCGGGACGCACGCCCTATGTGATCGGCGGGTTGGATTACGCGAATGAGATTGGGGCGAACACAGTCTCTGTAGCGTCCAACCGTGGTGCGGCTATGTCCGCCCACGCCGACGTTGCGATTGAGGTCGATAATGGTCCCGAAGTGCTCACCGGATCCACAAGATTGAAGGCGGGTACCAGCCAGAAACTTGTATGCAACATGCTTTCAACCGCTTCCATGGTTGGCTTGGGTAAGGTTTACGGAAACCTGATGGTCGACGTGAAACCCACTAACGTGAAGCTGATTGATCGCGCAATTCGGATTATTCAGGAAGCGACGGACGCCGGTCGTTCTGACGCAGAGGCCGCATTTGAGGCCTCCGGTCACCGACCAAAGGTTGCGATTGTCGCGTTGTTGGCGGACACCGACGTCGCAACAGCAGAACAACTGCTTGAAAAGAATCAGGGTTTCGTCCGCGCCGCGGTCGCAACGGATGTTGAGGGGAACTAAGAATGGCAGACAAATATGAAGTCATTGCCGACGCGATACTTCCGCTGGTCGGCGGGGCGCAGAACGTGGAGAACACGGCGAACTGTATGACGCGGCTTCGCCTAACGTTGGCGGACGATTCGCTGGCTAACACGGCTGCCGTGAAGGCCGTCCCGGGTGTCTTGGGGGTCGTGGAAGACCAGACGTATCAGATCATTCTGGGGCCGGGCACCGTAACGAAGGTCGCGGAGGTCTTCAAACGCAAGGTTGACGCGGAGCGCAAAGCTGCGGGTGCGTCCTCTTCTCCAAGTGATGCCGAAGCGTTGGCCGCGCGCGGCGCAGAGATCAAGGCGGCCCAAAAGGCGCGTAACAACACCCCCATTAAGAACGCGACACGCAAGATCGCAAACATCTTCGTGCCGCTCATTCCTGCGCTGATTGGCGCAGGTATTATCCTGTCGATCCGCGGACTGCTCCTCAACTGGAATACAGCCGGCGGGGCGCCGGGCTGGGTTGAGACGATATTGCCAGGACTGACAGTCATCGGTTCTGCGTTCTTTGCGTACCTGGCTATTTTCGCGGGATACAACTCCGCGAAAGAGTTTGGAGGCACCCCGGTTCTGGGTGGTGCGGTTGCCTCAATCATCGTCCTACCCGCTGTCGCCGACATTTCCTACACGCTTCCACTGGTAGGGGAAGTGCAGCTAAGCCCGGGGCAAGGCGGGGTTATCGGCGCTATCTTCGCGGCCGGTCTGTGCGCGTGGATAGAGCGCGTATTGCGCGGTAGAGTGCCCGATGCAATCGACATCCTGGTCACTCCGACATTGGCTCTGCTGATTTCCGGCCTCGCCACGATCTACGTATTCATGTTTGTTGCGGGGGAGATCTCGGCGGGCATCGGTGCGGGCGCTGTTTGGCTACTGAAGTACTCCGGAGTTGCCGCGGGGTTCATCTTGGGTGGCTTGTTCTTGCCGCTGGTCATGTTGGGCTTGCACCAGGCATTGATCCCGATCCATGCGACTTTGATCGAACAGCTCGGTTTCACCCCACTTCTCACCATCCTCGCGATGGCGGGCGCGGGCCAGGTGGGCGCAGCAATCGCCGTATACATGAAGCTGAAGAAGAACCAGTCAATCCGCACGACGATCAAGGGCGCACTGCCTGTCGGCATCCTGGGCGTTGGGGAACCATTGATCTACGGTGTTTCCCTTCCCCTTGGCCGACCATTCATCACCGCCTGCATGGGTGGTGCCGTGGGTGGCGCCGTGGCGGGCGCGTTCAACCAGTTCGTTGCGCCATTCGGTGCCACAGCAATCGGCCCATCCGGTTGGGCGCTGCTGCCTCTTCTACAAAGCGACAGGGGACAGGGCTACGCGATTCTGGCCTACGTCGTTGGTCTGGTCTCCGGTTACATCGCTGGCTTCGTGATTAGCTACTTCTGGGGCTTCCCACCAGCGCTTATGGCGGAGCACAACGTTGGCGACGATGAGTATGACCAGGTGCCGCTCCTAGAAGACGACGCCGATCAGAACGAGGGCGTTGCCGCAGGCGCGTCGGTCAACGGTTCCGCGTGACGATCAGTCAGTAACGAATAGACACATACGAGGACGTCCCCGGGTGCAGGTT
>CAYFOT010000035.1:0-15140 GCA_964344825.1 uncultured Actinomyces sp. | reverse complement strand
GCCTTTTGACGGCCGCGCCCCATGGCGTCGACCCCCTCTAACTCTTGCGGGTCCGGGCTCCGGTCCCCTGGGTTTATGAATTCTGTCGCGCCGACATTCTAGCGCGACACCAAGAGTGTTTTCCACATGACGGGTCCACGTGGCAGCTACTTTGGGTTTTTGCGGACTACTTGTGCTTGCGGCCGCGAACCAGCTTCCGGCGCAGGCACAGAACCCCGATGACGCCGACGGCAACCCCGGCGACCTTCAGCAGTTTCTCCCGAGCTTCCGCGTCTCCTTCGCGTGCTTGGTCAATTGTTCGCATGCATTCGTATTGCAGTAACTTCACGCGGTAGAGAAGATCTTCCTTCAGGTACCCCGCCTGCGTCTTCGGCTGAACCTCATACATGAGGGTGGACAGCTTGTCTGAGAGAGCCTGGTTGCTGGCGCGGGCCTTTTCCTCAAGCATGCTTACCTTCTGACTTTGGTCCGTGCTCACTTGTTCAGGCCTTCCTTGGCTTGTGTGAAGTCTGACTTCAGCGTCTCAATATCTTCTTCGACCATTGCTTTGGGGTCGGGCGCGTCCTGCTTGGCGCCAAGTGCCAGAACGCCGCCTACGGCTGCAAAGATGATGACCAGAAGCAGCAGGATACCCGTGACAATCAGTGCGGCTGCCCAGTCCGGAACGACCAGACGAAGCGCAACTTCACCCGCGTGGAATACCCATCCCAAAAGCAACAGTGCAAAAATAACCGCGGCAACGAGCATCACGATGGAGGCGGACGCCTGCTTCACCGCACGTGTGGCTTTCAACTTGAAGATCGCAATCTGTGCGTCAAAATAACTCTTGACGTCTTCAATGGCTTCATTCACAAGCGCAGGAATGGACGGATGCGCCTCAGGGGGCTTCGGTGCCCTTCGCGCCGGGCGCTTCGGTGGGGTGGGATCAATCCACGCCACTTTCTCCACTATTACTTCGGGGCCTTCCGGAACCGGGGCAGTCATCACGCTCTCCTCTTTGTGCACTCGGGTGCTCAAACCCAAGTCTGCCATTAACAAGCGCCCCAGACCTCCCTTAACAGGGCGCTAACGTTAAGCTGTCCGCGTTTCACAGCGGTTCTCACCCCATTAAACGAATGGGTCGTCGTATCCCAAAGTGATTGGCCCGGGGAGCTCTTCTAAGATGCGCTCCGCCTTGGAAACTAGGCGCGCTTGCTTTTCGGATAGTCGCGGCGGCGGTGCGATGTCATCAAGGGAGGCTGGCAAGTCGTCGTTGTCCGCCTCCGCGGTCTGTGCCGGGGCACTCACAATGGCCGCCTTACCAATACTTTGATCCCAGTCCAAGGTGATGGCGCCTTCCGCCAACGTCACCTCGCGGTCCGCAGTGTGCGCCGGAACTCTGCTGGAAGTTGCAATGAGCACCGTTTGGTTTAGGGCCCGCGCCGCTTCACCCACGCGCTTCAGCAGGCTGTCCGCTTCGGCGGGGTTCAGACTCCGCATCGGCTCATTCGCTACGACCAGTGTCGGACGCAGTAGGAACGCCCGGGCGAACGCCACTCCTTGGCTTTGCTTAGCCGTCAACTCTCCAGGCATGCTGGATTGGATGTCTTCCAAGGCGAACGAACGGACGACGGCCGTTAGATACCCCTTGTCCACGTCGGTGCCAGTTATAGCTACGGACAGCGTGATGTTCGCCAGTACATCAAGAGAAGGCACCAAGCTAAGGGCCGGATACACAATGCCGACGTTGGGGTGGCGTGCCGTTGCAGTATTGGCCTGTGTGAGGTTTTGGTCGCCGACCCATAGTTCCCCGGCAGAGGGTCCCGCCAAGCCCGAGACCAGGCGCATCAGAGCTGATTTTCCCGACCCGGGCGCGCCGCTAACGGCTGTAAGCATTCCCGGTTGGAGCCGCAGGGGTACGCCGCGCAGGTCCACGGTGGATCCTTGCGCGACGTTACCCATAACTACGGTGTCGGTAGATAACACGCGGGTGCAGACTTCCGAACTACGCGGGACGACCCTTGGGTGACACTTCGTAGGTGGCGCCCACATCCTTATTCGACACGGGGTCGAGGGCGGCGTTGATTGCAGCCACCGTATCCTCATCCAGTTTCACTCCGGAGGCCTTCACAGTGTCATCCAACTGCTTCGGCCTTGAGGCCCCAACCAGCGCGGCGGCAACGTTCGGGTTCTGGAGCACCCAGGCGATCGCCATCTGCGGCATGGTGAGTCCCGCCTCCGCTGCAATGGGCACCAGCTTCTGCACAGCCTCTAGCGTGGGATCGTTCATGAACTTCTTGATGAAACCCGCCCCGCTCTTGGTGTCCGTTGCCCGGGAGCCTGCTGGCACAGGCTGCCCAGGCAGGTACTTCCCCGACAGGACGCCCTGCGCCATGGGGGACCAGACAATCTGGGACATGCCCAGTTCTTCACAGGTGGGTACAACCTCACCCTCAATGACCCGCCACAGCGCGGAGTACTGAGGTTGGTTGGAAACCAACTGGAACCCAAGTTCCGTCGCCCACTTGTGGCCCTCACGAATCTGGGGTGCCGTCCACTCAGAGACGCCGATATACATGGCCTTACCCTGGCGCACGATGTCCCCGAACGCACGCATTGTCTCCTCAAGAGGTGTGTTGTAGTCGAAGCGGTGCGCCTGATACAGGTCGACGTAGTCCACACCTAGGCGCTTTAGCGACCCATGGATCCCGTCAAAAATATGCTTACGGGAAAGACCGGAGTTATTGGGGCCGCCCTTCCCGATGGGCCAATACACCTTGGTGAAGATCTCCAGATCTTCCCGCGGTATTCCCTTCAAAGCCTTCCCCAAGATCTTCTCCGCCTCAGTGTTCGCGTACACGTCGGCCGTGTCAAAAGAAGTGATGCCAAGGTCGAGGGCGCGATGCACCGTCTTGATCGCACGCTCCCGCTCAACCTGTAATCCGTGGGTGACCCAGTTTCCGTACGTGATCTCCGTGATCTGAAGGCCGGAGTTGCCCAAGTAACGATATTCAACCATGACTCCAAGGTATCAGCGCTGACGGGTGCAGAGAAGGGCTCAGTGTCGAAGTGCGGCGGAAAGTGCCACCGAAAGCGTCGCAGAAAGTATTTGAGGCGTGCCCCCAGTCCGTGTTGAATGGAACCATGGAGAATAACCTCAAAGACGACGTTGCATCGTTCCGCTCCGAAGACGGAGATTTCGAAGTCCATTCCGCCGGCGCCCACGTCACCCGTTGGGACACGCCCAAGGCAGGGGAAATGATTCTCGTTTCCGCCAAATCCGGGTTTGGGGTGGGAGTGCCCGTGCGCGGTGGCATCCCCATCTGCTTCCCCTGGTTTGGTGCCCCCTCTACGTGGGATGACGACATCCAGCTGCTCGGCGGACAGTACGCGAACTCAAAGCACGGTTTCGCCCGGAAAGTGAACTGGCGGCTGGTCGAAGAAGTGGTGGGCAACGGCGATGGGGGCGAGGGCGGGTCAGGCGTGGCCTGGTCCGTCACATACGAGTTGACGGAAGAGGACGTCGCGGAGCAGGGCTACCCGGACGTAGCACCCTTCTTGGCGGCGTACCGCGTTGACTTTTCGGAAGACGCCCTCGACCTGACGTTCGCTGTTGCCAACACGGGAGACGAACCTTTCCGATTTGAGGCCGCGCTACACACTTACTTCCAGGTGGGGGACGTGAATCGGGTTGAGGTGCTGGGGCTGGATGGCGTGCCCTATTCCGACAAGGCTGATGGGGGCACGGATAAGGTGCAGCGCGGGCCGGTCGTGTTTGGTCCGGAAGTGGACAACGTGTACCAAAGCGATGCGCCGCTGCGAATAGTGGACCCCGCACGCGATCTGGTAACACGCATTGAAACGGAGAACTCCGCGACCACCGTTATATGGAACCCCGGGCCAGAGGGAGCCGCCAATATGGCGGACATGGGTGACGATGAGTGGACGCAGTTCGTCTGCGTGGAAACTGCGAACGCGCTGGAAGGTGCCGTCGTTGTTCCCGCGGGCGCCGCACACACGATGCGTGTGCACTACACGGTTGCGCGGCAGAGTTAGAGGCGTAGGTCAGCGGCGTTAGAGCAGGCTGGCGGCTGCCTCATCCAAAAGAACGGTGAAGTTCGGGTGAGACGTCAGCACTGTCGCGGGAAACATGGGGTCGAAGTCGGATTCAACCATCCGTTTCACGGTTTCCGCCTTGTGTTCCCCACTGACGATCATGACTAAGCACCGGGTGTCTTGGAGAGCCGCTGGGCCCATGGTGACCGCGAACTCCGGGATGGGGGAGCCATCCAACAGGTGCAGCAACCCCACTGACTCGTTGAAAATCTCCGGCGCTGGGATTAGGTACGACTGCTCTTCAAACTGTGTGTTACCAGGCATGTTGCCGCAGAAGTGGCCATCGGGGCCAAGCCCAAGGAACATGAGGTCCAGTCCGCCGTCCTCACCCAACTGCTCCATAAACGCCCGGTGATTGTCCACGTTTATGAGGTGTATTTGCGACTCGCTGACGCCCGCGGGATCGAAGAAGCCCTCGCGAAGGTCCCTGCCGGTCAGCCCGTCCGGGTGGCTGTCAATGTCCACATTGTCGAAGCTATAGAAGTGGACGTTCGCGAAGTCACTTGGATGGGCGGCCAGCTCCCGGGTCACCCGCGCGTAGGTCTCAACCACACTGGCGCCGGGCGCCAAGGAGACATTTACCCTGCGATCCTGGTACATGGCGCCCAGCAGCATCTGGGCTCCCACTTCGCTGGCTTCCGAAAAAGACTTGCGGACAATAATCTTCATGGCTGCGCTCCTTGGCTTCACGCTCCAACCGAACAGTGTTGCGTATCACGCCATTATTGGCACAGGCGAGGACGTCCTCGCCAAACCGTCCGCCATGTGACTTAAGTCCTACGTCCGATCCATGGTGCGTCGGCGGGCCGCAACGTGTCCAACCTTCCCGAAAGGCGAGCCGTCTCCAACGCCATCATGCCCGCCACCAGCGAAGGACTCTCACACAACCCCGCCAGAACCGCATCGACCAGCTCCGCGCGCGGCACGAACTCAAGGGTCATTTGGGCTTCCTCATCCTCCAAGACGAACCCTCCGGGCCGCTCAACACTGAACAGGTCCCGCGCCAGAAAGACCCGTAGCGTCTCCTCACATGCCCCCGGGGTGGAGAAGATGTCCACCAGTACGTTCCAGCGCTTCGCTCCCAGCTGTGCCTCTTCCGCCAGCTCACGGGCTGCCGCTTCCACATAGTCCTCTCCCTCCACATCCAGAAGGCCCGCGGGGATTTCCGTCAACGTCATTTGCACCGGGTGGCGGTATTGATGGAGAGTCAGAATGGCGTCCGCCTCCTCATCCCACGCAACAATCGCAACCGCACCCGGATGCGTCAAGAACTGCCGGTTCATGGTGGTGCCAGCGGGGGTGCGAACGACCTCGTTCACAAAGGATGAAATAGCACCCTTACCCAGCACCTCTCTAGAAAGAGCTGGCCAACTGGTTCGAACGTCGTGTTTCATCGCGCGCCTCCACTCAAATTTAGAATACGCATGTACCTAGGTCTGAGGTCATTGAACCATCACCCGTGTTCCACCGTGCCATCACAGGGGTATGTCGTGCCCACCCGTTTGATCGCGAATAGGCGACAGGACGTAGGAGTGGCAGAATACGGATATGACAGACGCGCGCGAAGTGCTCACTTGGGAACAGTTTGGTAAGGCATCGCGGGACTTGGCTCGCTCAGTATGGGTGTCGGGGTTCGACCCAGAAATAATCGTGTCTGTCGCACGCGGTGGACTGATACCGGCCGGGGCATTGGCATACGCCCTCGATACTAAGTCGCTCTTGGTCCTCAACGTGGAGTTCTACACCGGGATTGGCACCACCTTGCGTGACCCCCGACTCCTGGACCCCATCCCAGAGAACCACGGGATGGCCGGTAAACGTATCCTGATCGTGGACGACGTCGCCGACTCTGGTCGCACCTTGCGGTTCGTGAAGGAAATCTGTGAGGAATACACGGACCAGATCAAAGTCGCGGTCTTGTATGAGAAGTCCGCGTCAGTGGTCAGTTGTGACTTCGCGTGGAAGCACACAGATGAGTGGATTTCGTTTCCCTGGTCCGCGCTCCCGCCGGTTTCCGGCCTGGACAATAGGGAGAACTAGCGCCCACGTGCACCCATGAGCGGCCTCGCATCTCTCCTAACACCTGACGGCCAGGATCTAGTGAACTCACTGCCGCCGTACCGGGCAGAAGACGTTCACAGGCTGTCCAAACACTTGCGCGCGCGGGGATACGACGCGGAAATCATAGGGGCGGCGCTTACGATGTCGCGCTTGCGGGAGAGGGCGCGGACAAAGTTTGGCGAGGGCGCGGCGGGACTGTTTTTCACCGAGGACGGACTGCAGCAGGCAACCCGTTTCGTCGTCGCGCAAATGCATGCCGCGCGTTACGTGGAGGCCGGGTGCAGGAGCGTAGCCGACCTGACCAGCGGGATTGGGGCCGACGCCATGGCGTTTGCGAGCGCTGGTATGCGGGTGGTTGCCAACGACCTCGACCCGGTCACGGCCGGGTTCGCAAAGTTGAACCTGCGGCAATTCGCGGGGGTGGAAGTGGTGAGCGGGGACGCCCTCGAACTGGACTTGAGCGACTTTGATGGCGTGTTCGTGGACCCGGCGCGGCGCGGTGCCCGTGGACGGACATTCAACCCTGATGATTATTCCCCGCCGTTTGGGAAGGTTTTGGCGATACGGGAGACTGTGGCGGCGTTGGGTGTGAAGGTCGCGCCGGGCATAGCGTATGAGAACCTGCCGGAGGACGTGCATGCACAATGGGTTTCCGTTGATGGCGATGTGGTGGAGGCGGGCCTCTGGTTCGGGCCGTTGGCCCAGGTTGGCGCGGTGCGTGGGCCGGGGCGGAGCGCCCTCGTAATAAAGGGCTCTGAAACGGTGGAAGTTGCAGCGACAGATGATCCGCGCGCGCCTGTGGTTCCCATGGAGGCTGCACCGCTTGGCCGATACCTGTATGAGCCCGACGGTGCTGTCATTCGCGCCGGCGCGCTGCATGTGGTTGCGGGGGCCCTGGAGGCTGCTCCGGTCTCAGACCGCATCGCCTATCTGAGTGGCGACAGCTATAGGGAAACGCCGCTGGCCACGGGTTTTGAGGTGCTTGATGTGGTCCCGGTGAAACAGTTGCGTCGGTACCTTTCGGAGAGAGACGTTGGGACTCTTGAGATCCTGAAACGCGGTTTTGATGTGGACCCGGACGCGTTCAGGAGGAAGATGAAGCCCCGGGGTGCCGCTAGCGCGACTGTTGTCCTCACGCGACTCCAAGGGCGCCACGCTGCCGTGGTTGTGCGCAGGGTTAACTGAGACTCCGTGTGAGGGTAGGTGGGCCAGCCATGCGCAGGTGTGCTCGCTAACCTTGTGCTATGGACTTCGCATCAATAACTACTTTACGCACGGGTGGGCCCGCGCCGCGCCTGGAAGTCAGTGAGCATGAAGGTGAACTGGTTGACGCCGTGCGTCAGGCCGACGGTGCGGGCGAACCCGTGCTGGTGATCGGTGCGGGCTCCCACTTGGTTGTCTCAGACGCTGGTTTTGAGGGGCTGCTAATCACGGATGGCCGCACCCAGATCTCTGAGGTGGATTCTTTCGTGTCATGTGGCGGGTCAACCGTTCGCGTAACTGCGGGGACCGGCTTGGATGAGTTTGTGCGGTTCACAATTGGGAGCGACTTGGCTGGGCTGGAGGCGCTTTCTGGGATCCCCGGAACCATCGGCGGTGCGGTGGTGACAAACGCGGGGGCGTTCGGGCAGGAGATCGCGCAGACTTTGGCGTCGGTGCGCGCCCTCGACCGTGAATCAGGCTACATTCGCACGCTAAGCCGGTACGACCTGCGTTTCGCCTATCGCAGCTCGGTTATATCGCGCTCGCGGACCAGCGCGGCGGCGGATGGGCGCCTCTGGGGGCCGACCGGGAGGTGGGTGGTGCTGGACGCGACCTTCCAGTTACGCAGCGCCAGCTTGAGTGAGCCGATCCGGTACCAGTCGTTGGCGCGGTCCTTGGGGACGGCGTTGGGGACCCGTGTCCCGTCGGTGGACCTGCGCAGCCACGTCATGGAGTTGCGCCGGGAATCCGGGATGCTTCCCAACCCGAAGGATCACGACACGTGGTCGGTTGGCGCGTACTTCGCGAACCCCATTTTGGACGAGGACGTTGCGGCAATGCTGCCGACGGACGTGCCGCGGTTTGCCGTGCGCAACCAAGCCATGTTTATCAGTGGGAC
The DNA here is from genome assembly GCA_964344825.1 of uncultured Actinomyces sp. Classification (GTDB taxonomy): domain Bacteria; phylum Actinomycetota; class Actinomycetes; order Actinomycetales; family Actinomycetaceae; genus Scrofimicrobium. Next base: position 6,883 of record CAYFOT010000035.1, on the reverse strand, counting down.
AGTCCATAAGCAGGCGCCGCTGGTGGAGGGGAAAGTGAAGATTCCAGCCCGCCGCCTGATTCAGCAGGTGGGGTTCACCCCGGGGTACCGCTTGCGTGACGATGCGCGCGCGGGATTGTCGACGAAGGCTGTTGGCGCCATCACGAATCTAGGAGGGGCAACGACGGTGGACATATTGGAGTTAGCGGGAGTTATCCGTGGGCGCGTGTATGACCGGTTCGGCATTGAGTTGCGCGGGCAGGCGGTCCCTGTCGGATTGGATTCCCTCTAAGGCGTCCTTCAGTCTGCGCAGCGCGTAGTCCCAAGGGATTCGCTCCTGTTCAAGCCGGACGCCGCCTTCTTCCCGAATAGCTGACAGGGCAACATTTTCCTCTTCGGTCAAAAGTGGGAACTCCCCGCGTTTGGGTTTAGGCTCAGGAACCCACAGGTCCCGGAACGCCAGTAGCGTTTCCCGGTCCATCATCACCGAGGTTGCGTGTGGGAAATGGGACCGCACCGCATGGAGGATTGCTAAGCCGTCGGAATCCAGATCACCCCAATACACAATGGTGGTACGCGGGTCGCTCACCCACGGAATCTGGTCCAGAACACCGACTGCGTAGCCGCTGCCGTGTATTACGACTGCGCCCTCCCAAGGTGGCATTGCAAGTACTGTTTCCCGGTTCTCCATTATGAAGACCACGCCGGGTGCAATGCGTAGCGCGGCCACTTCCTCAACTGGCGCCGCGAAATCTACGGGTCCTCCCGGGTGCAGCCGCGGGTCCAACAGACGCAGCCGCAGGTGAGGGTCTGAGTCCCTGATGCCAAGATCCGTCTTCCCAAGCGCCGCTGCCAGGTCGGACACCACTTTGCGGTGATCCCCGAACCACTTCGTATCGACGCCCCTGATTGGGAGTTGGCGAGGGCGGAGCCCCTCAGTGGCGTTCTGCTCTATCCAGCGAACGACATCCAAGAGACGTTGAAAATCGACTTCGCTTAGCGCCAGTAATGTGGTGGCGTTCGCCTGAACTGCGCGGCCAATGAGTGGGGAGTTAGGGAATGCAGCGGCCAGCGCCCCTGCGCGAGCAGACAGGACCCGCCATTTGTCCTGCTCCACCCCTCCGACGAACCGGGCGACGTCATTGGGTTCATGGAGCAGGAGGCGGATTGGGATCTGCTGCTGCCCAACTGACTTCCACGATCGGGTGACCCAGTCCACGTGCACCCACGCCTCTTGATCCAGCCGCGCCCATTGCGCCACCCACTGCTCAGTTCCCCGTTGGTCAGCCAACATTTCGGCTTCCGAGGGCGGGTGGAGCGCCATTCTCAGCACCGGTTTCCCTTGATCGCGGGCCTCTGTCGTCACTGACTCTCGGGCCCACGTGCCCATTTTGGACACCACCCTCGCCCTCGCCCCCTCCTTCGCCTGCCTGACGGACACGGGTTTCTGCTTCACCGCCGCCCCCGTTTCACGATTCCTCCCACATGAGCGCCGAGACCAGCGACCGCTTCTTACTGGGATTCTCTATCTCCGTGATTCCGCCTATGAACGGCTCAATCGTCTGCAGGAGTTTCTGCGGCGTGGCCAGCACAAGGTGCAGTCCGAACACCTCAAAAACGCCCAGTGCAGTTCGGGTGTAGTTGGCGTCCGCCTTGTCGAAGGCCTCATCCAGCACAACTGTCGCGTATGACGGGAAGGGTTGGTCGTAATCAGCCAACTGGTAACGCAACGCGGCCGCCAAGCAGAAGAAAACAAGTTTCTGTTGCTGCCCACCTGAAAGAGCCGTCCCAGATTCGTGGGACGAAAGCTCCCGGCCCTCCCAGTCGATTTCTTCCGCGATGAAGGAGACGTGCAGCCGGGTGTCCAAGCACTGTCTGCGCCATGCTTTCTTCTGTGGTTCAGATGAGCCTAGATCAGTCATCATCCGCGACAGAATGGAGAAGCGGCGCTCTGCGGCTTCTAAGTCGGAGTCTCCCCAACTCCCCTCTGAGATCTCCTTGAGTTCAGCCAAGAACTCTTCGGCCGCCGAAGGGCGCGTGGAGCGCACACGCAGGCGAAGATATCTGCCGTCGTCATATTCGGAGCGCATAAGGGAGTCGTTGATGGGCACAATCTTTTCCCTGACCGCGGCTGCGGCGCCCATGATTTCAGAGCGCAGGTCACCCACAAGGTCCCGGGACCTTTCCCGCAGGAGCCGCAGGAACTTCCCCTCATGCTCAGGCAACCCTTGGGCCACGATGTTGTCGTAGATCTCAAGGAAACTCCCACGGTCTTCCACACTGGCCGTCAGGGAGGAGGCAGTGCCCGGCCATCTTTCCTTGAACCGCGTGGCCACCTGAGAAATCTCTTCCGCCGCCATCCGGGTTTGTGTTTGTGCCGCAGTCTCCTCACGCCGCAGTTCCGCAGCAACCCTCTGCGTCTCCTCCGACAGGGCAGCTTCGCTTAGCGTTCGACGTCGGGCATGAAAACGTCTGTGCAGTTCCTGACTGACGTCCTCATCAATAGTGGTTTCGCGGGCTGACTGCAGATGAGCTAGGGCGCTCTCCAGTGCTTTGCGACGCATCTCCAGCGCCCCAAGCTCGGCCTGGATCTCAGTTCGATTCTTCAGGGTGCGCGCCAACTCCTCCTCAGCGACCGTCAACGCGTTCAGAAGCGACTGCAGTTCCTCATTGGGGGCCAACAGTTCTTCCAGCCGCTGCCGGCGAGCCGCCACCTTCTGGGCTGCCCCGCGCACATCCACCTCACTCCATTCATAGGAGCGAACGAACTTGAGGGTGGCAACCTGCGTGAGCTGTTGCTTCAGTCTCCGGTCGGCCAGCGCAACCACTTCCTGAGCCCGTTCCAGCTCTTCGCGGGCGCGCTTGCGGTCAGCGACAAGGGACTCCATCTTGGCTTCCGTGTTCCCCAAGAGCCAGTGACGCCGGTTGGAGACCGCGTGCCTGTCATCCTTCAGGTAGCGGGTGGAAGACTGGCGGATTTGTCCATTCATCGTCACGCTTCGCTGGTACCGACCCAAGTCGTCGGGAGCGTTGACGCACGCATAATCGAAACGTTGTGAGAGGACTGCTTCCACCCAGTCTTGGAAAGGGCCGGCCGCCACCTGCACGCGGTTCACCAAAGACAGCTCTGAGGAAGATGCCTTAACTACGTGGGGCCCTTCGGTCACCTCCTCATAGGCCAGACGAGCGCCCAAGTTGTTGACGTCCACCCACCTGCGAACCGCACCCAGGTGCCTGCTTCGCACAAGAAGAGTCAGGGCCAGCGGGCGCACCACCCTCTCAATGGCCCCCGTCCATTCCGCATACTCAGGTTTCACTTCCATCATCTCGGCAGCGAACGGTATGGCCGAGGGCGGAACCCCCAAGTGCTCTGCCAGTGCCGCCCTGATCGTCTGGAGACGCTCCGGGACCGTTGACCGGCTGCGAAGAAGAGAATTCAGTTCCGCTTCAAGCTTCTCATCCAACTTTCGGGCCGATGTGAGCCGCTCCAGTTCCGCGTGGGTTGCCCCGGAAGGCTCATCCGTGGATTGCAGTGTCTGGTCGACTTGAGTGCGCAGTTCCAGGAACTCCGTCGAAGAGAGTGGGGCGTGGGCTATCCCTGCCTCACCCAGCAGCCTTTGGAACTTCTCCCACTGGTTCTCAACGCGCTTTTGGTCTTCGAGGGCGTCATCCAGACGCTCCTTCGCCTGGGTCGCCAGGGAGGCCCCACTGTCAACAGATGCCTTGTAAGCAGAGTCCCTCCGCTCCGACGCCTCCGCATAGGCAGCATCAGCAAGGATCGCAGACTCTTTCAGTCCATTCGATTTCTGCGCGATTGAAGCCAGTTCGCTCTCCTTGAGGTCCAGCTCCAGTTGTGCCCTAAATAGGGGCACATTCTGAGACAGGAGGCCCGCGCGTTCCAGTTCGACAGTTGCCTTCTCATATTCTCCTGAGGCATCACGAAGCAGCTTCAGCAGATCTCTTTGCTTCCGTAATTCCACTACGTGGTCATGTGCGTCTGAGAGCTCCCCGAACTGCGCGATCGCGTTGTCCGCAACCCTGAACGTCTCAGGCGTATCCAGCATATATTCGCGGAACAACTGGTCCAGACTGCCCAGGTTCTTCGTCGACTGCGTCTTGTGCAGCAAGCTCAACGCGGCTTCATTCCTGATGCCGAACACGGTACGCAAGCGCGCAAAGAAAGCGGCGTGCGTGCCGATTGGGGTAACGGTGGACTTCGGGAACGCCTCCTTCACACGTCTTGTCTGCAGCCCGGAACGCGCAAACTCCTGCAGGTCTGCCAAGTCCACCGCACGTTGATCAAGGAACCGGATACTACTAATGTCGGCGGCTCCGGTTCCCGTCCCCTTCGCGAAGAAGAAGCGGGCCAGGCTGACCGTGTCTCCCTTCCCGTTGCCATACTGCAGCAGCACCCCACTCCAAGTGGCTTTCGGCCGCAGGTACTGCGTCACTATTCGGTCTTCGTCTGCGTCAGCTTGGCGCTGCCATGCACCGCGAACATAACTAACAGCCGACCGCTGGTCTGTACGCGGTCCCAAACCTTGTGCAGCGGCGTTGAAGCGAAGCCACCTATCCGGCGTAAGGACCGCCGCAATCGCGTCCAGGAGCGTTGATTTCCCGGAGCCCGACGAGCCCGTAATCAGGTGTCCACTTCTGGCCACAGGAACGCGGTAGATCTGGCCGTCGAAGGTTCCCCAGTTCGCCAGCTGAACCTCCTGTAACCGCCACTGCGGGTGGTCGGCAGGCGACCCTAAACTGGCCGCCGCGAACAAAGCCTGATCACTCATCCGCGTCCTCCCCACCTTCTGGAACCGTCAGTGCCTGATAGGTAGCCATCAGGGCCTTCACACGGTCCTCACCCACCAGGTGACGCACCATCGGCGAAATCTCTGAACGGTCCGTCCCCACGGTATGGAGAAGCCGGTACTTGTTGTGCATGCGCGTCCACGCCGCGTTCACATTCTTCTGGAAGGTAACGGCATCCGATGTCCTGTAGATGGAAAGAGCATCAGACAACTCATCTTTGCCCACAATGATCCGCTCACCCGGCTCCGCCGACAGCGTCAATTGGCGCATAACCAGGAGCATTGCGGTATCTATGAACGACATCTTCTCCGAACGCAGCGCTTTAGGAATGTCACCGTCAGCATTCTGCGGCTGAACCGTGTACGCGAACTCCTCAATCGGATCCATGACCAGATCAAGGAACATGTCGTTTAAGCGCGAGCGGATTGCGTCCGTATCAGAAACCAAAGCTGTCCAAAGGCGCGGACTGCTTCGCCCTGACAGATACGGCCCTTTGATCAAAGCGAGTAGCGCCCGCCGAGACTGCTCCTGTAACGTCCCGCAATCCCCGGGCCACAGCTCCTCACGCAAGGAGTCCCCATCCGCCTCCATGCCCACCGCCGCGTCATCCACGTGTGCCGCCTGTTCCGCGGCCCACCAGACCACTTTCCACATACTCAGTCCAGCGAGGGCGCGTGAAAACCTGCGCACTCACCACAGCCTCACGGTCCGTTCCGTCCAAACCGCGCCACGCCAACACTTCCATCAAATCCGGCACCTCCCGCCCATACGTTGCCGCCAGCGCCACCAGACCCACCACGCTGGCCACCCCCTGGGTCGCTGGGAAACGCTCAAGCACCATACTGACCGACACCTCCGACAACTGCGGATCGTCCTCGAAAACATCCGTGACGTTCGCGCGTAGTTCCTCGAAATCAATCTCCGTCTCCCGCGCCTTCGCAAGGAGCGCCGCCAGATCTGCTTCCCCGGCCACCTCCTCCTCCAAGGGCTCGCCCGCGTCGAACTCAGACGGGTCATGAAGGGTGAGGGATCCAAAACTGGTCATCGGCATGTACGGCAACTGGAACGGCTCCCCGACGGCCGTGTAGGCGCGCACCGCGCTTGCGGCACCGACCGCCGACCCCAGCGCCTCCGTCAGTAGCCCCTGTAGCACCCGGTCGCGCCGGAATTCCCTGGAGTACACATATCGGCGCAAACCTCTGGCGAAATCAGTGAGAACCTGCTGAACCTCCCTGCTCCCCGCGACCATTTCCCTACGAAGCCCGCGCAGCGTCGAGCGCTGCTGGAGCGTCAAAGATTCGACGAATTCGCGTCCCAAGAGATCCGCCAAGTCGCCCTCCAGCACGGCGGACTGTTCGGGGTTACGAACGAGGGCGGAAAAGGCGGCGAATGTTTGTCCCTCATCGGAAGATTCGATGAGGTCTACCCCGCGGAACACGTCGTCCAGCACGGCACCGGGCAGTTCGTCTGACGCGACTAGGCTGGCGCGAAGCTCGTGGTTGAGCGCTTCGAAACGCTCCCGAACCCGGGCAAAGTCTGTCGGCAGCGCACTGGATTGAGAAAGTATGTCTTCTGCGCGTTCCAATGCTCGTCGGTTGTCGAGGACGGCGACCTCGCCCGCCCGTATCCGCGAAATCTGGTCCTCGATGCGGGTCCGCTCCGCCTCCAGGGCCTCCACCCGACGGCCCGTATCGGGGTCCGTATCGATGGCCAGTTGGCGGATTGCGGCCATGAGGCTAACAAGACGCGATTCTGTCGCGGTGGTGTGTGGCCTCTGGAGGGATGCTAGGAATTGGAGAGCTTCGCTTCCTGCCGTTGACAGCTCATAGGTCTCCCCGCGGCCGGACGTTGATGGGCGACGCACGATGTAGCCGGCTTCGCGCCACTGGTCGCAGTATCCCTTCGCGGTTGTGGCCCCCAAATCAAACGCATCGCGAAGCTCCAGAAGGTCGCTCTCCATGAGCTCGTGAAGTTCCTCAGTGTCTATGCGCGTACCAGGGTTCCCCAAATGCTCTTCAAGAATCCCCGCGATCAGAGGACCCGTGTTTGCGCGGAGCAGGGACACGGTTGCGTCGTCCGCGAATACGCGCTTGTAGAG
>CAYFOT010000034.1:0-15533 GCA_964344825.1 uncultured Actinomyces sp. | reverse complement strand
ACATCCTGACCAAGGCTGAGGGTGGCCGTGAGAAGCCGTTCTTCTCCAACTACCGTCCGCAGTTCTACTTCCGTACCACGGACGTCACCGGCATCATCCAGCTGCCTGAAGGCCGCGACATGGTTATGCCTGGCGACACCACCGAAATCGACGTTGAGCTGATCCAGCCCATCGCGATGGAGGTCGGCCTGGGCTTCGCTATTCGCGAGGGCGGTCGTACCGTTGGTTCCGGTAAGGTCATCGAAATCATCAAGTAGTTTGAATGGTTTGCGCGGCTGAGGCCGTAGCAGCCGGCTAACTGCCAAGAGGCGGGGTTCCCGAAAGGGGCCCCGCTTCTTGCGTTTAAAGCAGCCGTTGGGCCCCGTGGCGGCACGCCCTGCCACAAGTTCGACCCCGAATGGGCAGCTTCTGGTAGCCGGTTCAGCAGGCGGTGTTCGGAATGGGTCGTTAGGCTTTGCTCTTGGGACACGCGTGTCGAAACCGTGCGCAGACATTTAGGGGGCAGCAACCTATGGGCCGGCAGAGAAACATGGCTCCCCCCATGATCCCCGGATCACAGTACGTGCGTTCGCTTGGGTCTGGCGGATTCGCGGACATCCTCCTTTATGAGGCGGACTTCCCTCGCCGTCCCGTCGCTGTTAAGGTCATGCACAATGAGGTGAATGATCCCGAACAGATAGCACTTTTCAAGCGGGAAGCGGACGCTCTTGCAAAAGTATCCGCACACCCGTCTATCCTCAGTATTTATTCCGCATCGATCTCTTCGGACGGTCGGCCCTACCTGGTTTTGGAATACTGCCCGGGCTCTCTCCAATCCAGTTACCGAAAGAGGCCGATGGAGTTGGCGCGCGTCCTGGACCTGGGGGTGCGCGTGGCGTCGGCACTGGAAAGCTGCCACCGAAGCGGCATCCTGCACCGCGACATAAAGCCGTCGAACCTACTCATTAACAAGTTTGGCAACGTTGTGCTGGCGGATTTTGGGATTGTTGGCAGCCTGGCTCCTAACGCCGGTCAGGACCTTTTTGCGCTGTCGATTCCGTGGAGCGCCCCCGAAGTCATCGATGAGCGTTCGACCGGCACTGTCGCTTCCGAAATCTGGAGCCTATCCGCCACTCTGTACGCCCTACTTTCTGGTCGCGGCCCATTTGAGCGTTCCGGCGTTGGGAAGAACGACGATGAGCAAATTAGTGCACGCATCCGTAAGGCCCGGTACACGCCCATTGGGCGCATGGATGTTCCCGCGCAGCTCGAAGCCATTTTGGAACAGGGGATGTCGAAGAACCCCGCGCGGCGCCAGGACTCCGCTTATGCGTTCGCAGAGCAGCTGCGCTCTATCCAGCAGTATCTGAATCTCCCGCCCACGGATCTTGAGATTGCGGGCGGACCTGAGCAATACCTGTTGCCGCACGAAAGCCCCTATGCGCCCAAAGTGCCTCTCCCCGGTGGGCGGGGTGACACGGGAATGGCGCAAGCCGTGCAGTCGGGTTCGGACTCGTGGAAGTCGGGCGCAGAACCGTGGCAGCACGGCGCAACCCCGTCGGACACCGACCTCTGGCAACCTGCCGACCGGCCAGGACAGGGGGGCGAGGGCGGTGGGTACGCGCCCAGCGCCATGGTCACCGGCCGCGGCGGCCCGGTTCGCTCCAAGGTGGAGGTTGAATCGAAGAGGCGCCGCGCCCAGCAGCAGCGCAGACCACAGTCCATCACATCCGGCCGCGGAACCAGGTCCACCAGCAGCGGAATACCGCGCTCCGGTTCCGACGGGATCGGCTGGGGGACTGTCCTAGTTATCGTCCTCATCGTCGTCGTCCTCACGGCCGCGGCGGTCGTGGGCATCATGGCATGGGTTGGAGCGTAATGTCGGATAGGCAACCACCTGGACAGAATCCTCATGCGCCCGCGGATGCGGCAGCGTCCAAGGACCCGCGCCGGATCGTAGACGGTGAACAGCAGGGCACGCGGCTAAGGCGCCTCGCGATTGCGGTTGCGTCTTTGGTGGGCGTCGCCGCCCTCGTCGTCACGTCTATCGTGTGGCCGGGATACGACCAGCTGGATGTGCCACCGAATCATGTTTCCGTTTGGGCGCTGAACGCTGCTCAAACCAGGTACGGACGCGTCAACACGCAGATCAGTGAGATGGAATCTGTTGCACCGGTGTCCAACCCTACGACCGTGATCCAGCGGGGATCCACCGCGTTGTTGGTGGCCGATGGTGCCCGCAATATGGCGGTCATCGACGAAGCCATGCCTGAGGATCTTCAGGTGGAGGATGCAGCCGGGCTGGTGCCGACGCCCTCGGGAACCACCTCCGTTTTGGAAGGCGGAGATCGGATCCTCTTCATCGCCAGCGATGGGACCCTTACCAGCGCGGCTTTCGACGCGCCAGCCAATGGATTCCAAGTGATGGCTGAGAAGACTAAGGACAAGGAAGAGCAGTCCGGTGAAGAGGTCGCGGCGGAGCCACTGCGTGTCTTGGCGGCCTCGATCAGCCCAGATGACACGATTGTTGCTCTGCTGCCGGAGGTGGCGGAGCAGTTCAGTGTCTTAGAAATCGATGCGGTCTCCGGCAAAGTCAACGCCACCCACACCGGCCACGGCGACCTGGGGGAGTCAGTGCAGGTAGCGCAGGTTGATGGCCGCTGGGTCGTCATGGACGTCCAGTCAACCAGCGCGACGCTCTACGTACAGGGCCTGAGCGACCCGGTGCAGATGGACAATCTGGTCGCGCCTCTCCTGCGCACGTCGGGAACCGGCGGGATCCTAGTTTCAGATTCCGGCGGGTTGTTCGAGGTCGATGCGTCCAATGGGGCCGTCACGAAACTAGCGTCCGCCGTTGCGGGTTCCGTCCCCAGTCAGCCCACACAGGTTGGTGACGTCACGTATGCCGCGTGGTTGGCGACAGATACGGGGCCGGGCGTGATGTGGAGCTCGGTCTCAAGGGATACGACGACCGCCCTCGACTATGCGGGCAAGCAACTGGAGACGGCACCGTTGCCCCGTATCTTCACCAACGGAAATCGGACCATAGTGAACGACGTGGCGTCCGGTTGGATTTGGGAGATGCCCGATGGCGCCTTGGTACCTACGTCGCAGGACTGGGAGGCTGATGCCGCCCTTGAAGACCACACGGTTGATGCCGAGGTTGAGGAGGTCTTAGAACCCAAACCTCCCGTTGCAGTGCCCGACAGTTTCGGTGTTCGGGCCGGAATGGATACGGTTCTTCCGGTCCTCCTAAATGACTACGACCCGAACAACGATGTACTCAGTATCGATCCCGCGTCTCTCACCCAGTTGGACGAAACATTCGGGTCGGTAAGTCTCACGAATAATGGGCAGCAGCTGGTGGCGTCGATATTGCCGTCAGCCAGCGGGTCTGCCACCTTTAGCTACAAGGCAACGGATGGAACCTCCACGGACGGCCTACTGTCCGACCCCGCAGCAGTTACGTTGACGGTCATCCCGGAGAAGAAGAACCAAGAGCCTTTCTTTGCCGGCGTGGGCGTAGACGACTATTTGGGGGAGTGGCCAACACCGGTTATGGCGCCCGGTCAGACAGAATCCATCCAAGTGCTCTCCGACTGGATAGACCCCGATGGGGATCCGATATTCTTGGCATCCGCGTCCTCGGAAGACCCGCGTGTACAGGTTCTTTCTGACCCCGGCGGGACTGTGACAGTTCGTCACATCGACGCAGATAGTGACGATCTGAACCCCGTTTCAGTTGCCGTGACAGTGTCTGACACTGAGGGCGCAAGTGAGACCAGGGCGTTGTCGATCCAGCTGAGCCAATCCCCACCGGTATCCATTACCTCCATAGTTGTGGACGGCGTAGTGGATGGCGCAATGGGAGTAGACCTAACTGAGAGCGTTTCCGGTGGGGTGGGTGCGCTATCGATATCGGAGTTGGAGTCCGCGGCAGGGGAGGAGAGCCTGCGGCTGACCCGCGCCGGCAGTGGACTCCAATTCACCGCGACAGCCAGCGCCCCGGGCTCATACCCGGTCAAGGTGACAATCGCGGACTCTGCGGGCTCAACCGCAACAGGGACTGTCCGCCTAGTCGTCATTCCCGCAGATCAAGCGCGGATCGCCACGACGCCGGTCACGGTCTTCGTCAGACCCTCTGAGGACACCACAGTTGACCTGATGCCTAGCATTTCCAACCCGGCTGGAAGCGTCCTTCTGATCAGTGACCTGGACGTTGAGCGTGCGGGGAAAGCTCAGTTGTCCGCGGAGTTGGTTGGCCAGCAGCTGGTCCACGCCACCGGACGCACTGCCGATGATGGTCCAGGGCTGCTTGGAACAGCCAGGTACACCGTGTCGGACGGGACCCAGAATGCGAACATGTCCGCACAGGGGATCATCACGTTCATGCTTGCCGAATCCGATGACGCCTACCCGATTGCCGGGGACAGGTGGATAACCGTGAGTGCGGGAACCCAGGTCGATATTCCCGTCCTGGACTGGGCAACGGCCCCGGTTGGTGCTCAACTAGCAATAGACCAGTCCTCAGTCGCCATTGACCAGCAGAAAGATGAGTCGGACACCAGTGTTGGGCTTGCTTTCGCCACTCCGGCACTGTTGCGCTACTTGGCGCCGACACAGCCGGGAGAGTACTCCATTAGCTACACCATCTTCCGCATGGGTAACCCCGCGTTGAGCAGCAAGGGGAACGTGAACGTGGTGGTCGTGGCGGAGGACGTAGAGGAGCTTTCGACCCCCGCCACACTTGTTGGCCGCGTTTTGGCAGGTAACAGCGTGACCATCCCGTTGTCCCTGTCAGAGGCGCGGATGAGGGGGGAGACCTACACCCTTGACGCTGTTACCGCACAGCCGACGCGGGGTACCGCAGCCGTCAGCGCTGACGGGCTGTCCCTAACGTACACCGCACACGCGGGTGACGGAGGGCAGGATGCGTTCTCCTATCAGGTGCGCACGGCCTCGGGGCGCACGGCGGTGGGCCGGGTGAAGGTAGGTGTCTTGGACGCGACGGTGTCGCCGGCGCCGATCCTGTACTCCCGCTACCTCCAGATGGCAGTTGGTGTCGATAACCAGGTCTCAATCCATCCCCTTGATAATGCGGTTGATCCCGCGGGTGGGACCCTGACCCTCATGGAAATCTGGCCGAACGAACCGGAGGGAACAGATGAGTTCATGGCGGCCAACCGCAGAATCAACGCGGACCTAGAAAGCGGTGAGGTGATAATAGGGGGTGCAACCGCGGAGGGCTCGTCCTCGTTCTTCTACAAGGCTAGTAATGAGCGCGGCGACCAAGCGACAGGCATGATCGTCATCAAGTCCATTCTGAATCCCACGGAGGACCTCCCTGTAGTCGTCGACACAAGACTGATGGCAGAGAATCTGTCCCTGCTCCCCAGCGGCGTCGATGTCCTCACGGATAAGACTGCGTGGGCAACCGGTCCAGCGACGGAGCTGAAGATGGAGCTTTGGGGTTCACCGGATGGGTACAGTGCCTCCGGATCCTCCATTTCTGGCCCGATCCCCGACAAGGGCACCGTGGTTCCGTTCCAGGTCAGTGGCACATCTTTCCGGGGCGAGGACGTAGTGTCCTACGGGTTCCTCAAAGTCCCCGCGATGAAGGACGTGCCACCAGCGTTGCGTTCCACGTTCATGGGTATGGAGGTCCCGGAAGAGGGCTCAGGCACCGTTGACTTAGCGGAAGTCATCGTGGACCCAATGAAAGAGGGGTTGCGCTTCGATGGGCCACCTCCGATGGCAAGTGGAGTGCGTGCAGAGGCGCAGTGCTCGATCAACGGGACGATTCTGACATATTCGGCTGGGGCTGGCGCACCTTGGCAGGACTCATGTGCCGTGTCGGTGCGGACCGACAAGAGCCAAGAGTTCACGGTGCTGAGCATTCCGGTCACGATCGTTCCTAAGGAGCCGCTGCCGGTGTTGCTGCCCGCCAGTGTGGAGGCATCTCCCGGGTCCGCCGCCGTCACGTATGACCTGATGCAAATGGTTGACTGGCAGGGCGGACGCGTGGGGACCGCGGAACTGTATGTTACTGGGACGCCCTCGCTCTTCACACTTGACCAGCAGGGGAGCTTCCTGACGGTCACCGCCCACACGGACGCCACACCCACACGCGTTGAGACAGTGCATGTGAAACTCAGTAACTATCCGGACGTCGTGGGTGCATCGCTGACGCTCACTGTGGGGCCAGCGGCGGGGGACGCACCGCGTGGCGGGGTTGCCAGGAAGGACTGTTCCTCCTCAGGTGGGAGCACCAGCTGTTCCATAACGGTTGTTGGCGCCACCGTGCAGGGGCAGACAAACTTCTCTGCGGAAACCGCACTAGCGTTGGTGGAAGGCTCCGTGGTGAGCCCTGCAAACTGCCCGTCGGTTACCTTCTCCTACGAAAACTCGACGACAGTGAAGGCAAGCTGGAGTGCAGACACACCCGGACGCGCGGACTGCACCGGTTCTTTCATCGTGCAGGACGCTCAGGGACGTCAATCCCGCGGTGCTGACGCAGGCCAGATATTGCTCAACTTGCAGGGGCTACCGCCTGCGCCCCAGGTGACATGGAAGGAAACGACGGCGGATACCGTGACCTTCCAGGTTGGGGTGCAGGGGGAGTCGTACCCGGCCGTTGAGTCCTTCTCTTGGAGTGGTGTCGGTGAAGGCTCGTGTGCTCCCACGGGAAACTGCACTATTCCCATCCCGACAACCAGCCTGGGTGAATCGAAGACTTTTGAATTCAAGTCGGTCAGCAAGGTGGGGTCTTCCCCGGGTGTGACGGCGACGGCGTGGACGTACAGGCCGCCCTCGGCACCAAGGATTGACTCCTGGGAGCCAAACAGTGACGGCACCACCGTCACGATGAAGGTCATGGCGGATGCTGCCGACACGTCTAAGGTCACGGTGGAGGGCACGTCAGTGTCGGAGACGATCCCGCAGGGAACCGCAACAGCGTCGGTCGACCTGAAGATTCCCATGGGCACGCTGCCAACGGATGTCGTCGTGAGAGCACATGCGCGTCTGGATAAGCCCCCGGAAACGGTGGTTATCCCAGAGGCGGGGACCGCGACCGCGACGAGGAGTGGTGTCCACGCCGTTGGCGCACCAGGGGTAACGGTGAGCGTGTCGGTTCCTGAGGATCGGAACGAAGCAACCATCACGTTGTCCGTGCCGGCCGACAAATTCAACGGCGTGGGTGGCGCAGGCACGACCATGCGCTACCAGATCTGCTACACCAAGTACGGTGCCAGCGAAGTTTGTGACTCCCCGGGCACAGGCAGCAGCGCCACGCGGACCGTTAACGACCTAGATTACGGTCGCAAGTTCTCTGTCAAGGTGACCGCGTGGGGAGAGAAGGGTCCCATCGCGTTTCCGACTGGGACCGCGACAGCAGAGGTGACCATTGGGGTGCCGGCCGCGATGGTAGGGGCCACCTACTCCATTGAACCCGACGCGCTCCCCTGCGCCACAGGGACCGACGCGGAGTGCTACCAGTGGAACACCGCGGTGGAGCCCTTCCTTGACCCGCTGCCAACAGGCGTGAAGAGAGTCTTCTACTTCTCCAGTGACGGGCCCACCTACTCTACGGTCGCCGCGGTGGTAGAGGCGATGGGATTCCCAACCGACTGGTTACCAATAAAGATGCGTAACCAGGCCGGGGCAGGGCAGAGTGAGTCAGAACCCGTGACGCTTGACGGGCCCGGACCCGCGCAGGTGCGCGTGGCTTGGGCATCGGGGATGGAATGCCCCGCCAGGATCGACGACCTCGCTCCCATTACCCGCACGTCAACCCGGTTTGGCACCCTGGAGCCGAAGTCCACTACGGATATCGAAGGTGCGGTGCTCCACACATGGAAGCTCCTTCTGCCAACAGGGTTCAAAGCGGGAACCCACGACGGATTCATTGAGTGGACGTGTTTCGTGCCCGCACCCCCACCAGAGGTGACAGACCCTCCGGAGGAGACGGATCCTCCGGCAGAGGAGTAGGCCCGCCCCAGCACCGCCCTCGTAATGAAAAACCATTCGGCCCTACGGGGCCAAACCCAAGTCCAATACTCCAGCCAAGCGAAAGAGCACCATGAATCCCCCAAGCGTTGAACAGGTTCAGTGGTTCCAGCAGACGTTCAATCTGCTGGTAGATAACGTCGGACAGGTGCTACTCGGTAAGCGCCCACAGATTGAGCTGGCGTTCACCGCGATGGTCGCGCGCGGTCACATACTCTTAGAAGACGTGCCCGGCACAGGGAAGACTTCTTTGGCGAGGGCGATGGCAGAAACGGTCGGCGGCCACTCATCTAGGATCCAGTTCACCCCCGACCTCCTCCCCGGTGACGTCACCGGCATCTCCGTCTACGACCAGCGCAGCAAAGAGTTCCGGTTCCATGAGGGGCCCGTGTTCGCCAACGTCGTGTTGGCGGACGAAATAAACCGTGCGTCCCCCAAAACCCAGTCCGCGCTGCTTGAAGTCATGGAAGAGGGAAAGGTTACCGTTGACGGAAATAGCCGGCCCGTTGGGAATCCCTTTACCGTGATCGCAACCCAGAACCCCATCGAACAGGCAGGCACTTACCGACTTCCCGAAGCACAACTGGACCGCTTCCTCATCAAGACATCCCTTGGATACCCGGACTCTGCCTCCACCATTCGCATCCTCCAGGACAGCTCTGAAGCGACGCGCGTTGTTCCCCCTCTGATCATGCCCGCGCAGATGCTGGACATGAGCCAAATCTCCTCCACCGTGCACATCGCCCCCACCATTGCCGACTACATTTCACGTCTGGTCGATGGGACACGCGACGCCGTTCAAGTCCGTCTGGGATCCTCCGTGCGCGGCGCGATTGGGCTGGCACGCGCTGCCAGGGTCAAAGCCGCCTCTGTGGGGCGGAACTACGTTACGCCCGATGATGTGAAGTCGCTGGCGGAAGTCGTCCTTGCACACAGGATGATCCTTGATGCCGAAGCGGAGTATGACGGCGTGACCGCGGAGCAGGTTGTGCGTCAAATCTTGCTTGACGTGCCCCCGCCAACTGAGGGTGAGCAGTGACGGCCAAAGAGCCCCACTACTCCCGCACCCGCACCCGCGGGACAAATACGAGGACGCGTGGGACCGGTACTCGCACGCGGGGAACGCGGACCAGGGGCGCCACCCGCACCAGGACGAATGCGACGGCGGCGCGCAGGGTCGCCAGCTCCTTCCGATACACGCTTGCCGACTGGACGCACCGAGCCACCCAGTGGATGATCGACACGGTCACGCCGGGTGGATGGCTGCTGCTAACCGTGATCCTGTTGGCGCTGCTGATCGGGCTGCCACTGGGGTGGGTGGAGCTGGTGGCACCCGGTGTCATGGCGGCGGTCCTAGTGGTCTTGTCTCTGTTCTTTCTGATTGGCAAAAAGAACCTTCACGTGGACTTAGAAATCGGTACCGACAGGGTCGTTGTCGGTCGCCTAGTTGAAGCAAGCCTCAGCGCCTCCAACATTGGAAAGGGTGCGCGGATGCCCACCCACCTGGATGTTCCAGTCGGGGAGGAACTGGTGGAGATTCCCCTGCCCTTTATGCGCGCTGGCGCGGAGATCTCCCAGTCCATCTCCATCCCGACCTCCAAGCGGGGGGTCATCCCCGTGGGGCCCGTGAGTCTCACCAAGACCAGTCCCATCGGCATCGTTTCTTCCGATATGACCTGGGGGAAAGCCCACCAAGTCTATGTTTACCCCGCCACCATCCGACTCCCCAGCACCCAGGTGGGCTTGATGCGTGACCTTGAAGGCATTAGCTCAAAACGGATTGTCACTGATGACCTGTCTTTCCACGCGATCAGGGACTACACACCTGGTGACTCCCAACGCCACATTCACTGGAAGTCCACCGCGAAGACGGGGGCGCTGATGGTACGCCAGTATGACCAGACGGTGCGAAGCGAGCTCATGGTGGTACTGGACAACGACATTAATTCCTATTTGGACGAGGACGAATTTGAGTTAGCCGTCAGTTGCGCCGCATCCTTCGCCATCCAGGGCATCACGGAAGGGCGGCACCTGTTCATGGTGTCCGGCCCCCAAAGTGAGCGGGCGCTTGCGGTTATGGGAGGGAAGCCATTCGTCATGGCAACTACCTCAAGGAAAGCACTCCTTGACGATATGGCGCGCTTGCGATCGCTTGAACGCGGTGAGCCGCTGGACCAGATTTGCGCACACGCTGCGTCTGAGGCCGACATGGTTTCCATCGCTGTCCTAGTCAGCGGCTCAAGAGCGAACTTGAGGGAGTTCCAGTCCGCAGCTCTGAGGTTCCCACCGCAGGTAGGCGTGATGGCGGTTCGTTGCGATGTGGAGTCACCGCCCAGGCTGAACATGGTCGGTGAAACTGCGATCGCAACCGTTGCGGTCCTAGACGATTTGCGCCACGTTCTGATTGGACGGGCAAAGAAGTGAGCGGCGTAGATACCCCGACTCAAGCTGCTGAGAGTGGCTACGCCAAGAAGCGGCGCGAGGGCGGACTGCAATGGGTCGGCGACCTTGGGTTCCTAGTTCCGGCTCTGCTCTTGTCGTTCTCTTTCGCGTACCCAATCTACGACGTCCCGTGGTACTTCCTCATGGTTGCAGTGGGATTGACCTCGGGGATCGTGATCGCATGGGTAGTCAGCGCAAAACGTTTGAGTATTTGGTGGAGCGTGGCGGCCGGCTTTGCTACGTACGTCGTGCTTGGTTTACCGGTCGCGTCCCCGGAAGTGTTTTGGGCACCCAATACGGCGTTTCAGCAGTTCATTGGCGTTCTGGTGGCGCCCCTTGCGGGTCCGCGGGAGCTCCTTACGCTGAACGTGCCATTGGGCACGTACCAGCAGGTCTTGGCTCCGTTCTTCTTCCTAGCGATCGCAGTGTCGGTTTCGATGTTCAACTTGGCGTGGCGGCGCAACAGGAGGTGGGCGTTTGCGGCTCCGATCGCCCTCGTCCCCATGGTTGCCGGGATCGCGTTTGGAACCACCTCCGCTGCCCCACTCTTCACTTTCCCAGCGCCGTTTGCCTGGGCCGGATCGCAAACTTCCTTTGGTGTCGCGACGGTGCTTTTTCTGTTCGCGTGGCTGTTCTGGAGACCGTGGGCGCGAAGGCGCAGGATGGTGCGTGTCGCCCCAGAGATGCTGGGTGATGGCGCCACCCGACGATGGATCGCTTCTCGCGGCGTGCGCGGTTTGCTTGGGGTGTTGATGGTTGGGGCCGCTCTGAGCGCCTCCGTGTTTGTTTCGCCGCTGCTTCTTGAGGGGCGGACGAAGGACGTTCTGCGCACGGATACGTCGGTTGATGTGAAGGCCGTCCTCGAAGTGAGTCCCCTTTCGACATACCGGCAGTATTTCGGGGAGGACCTCTATGGTGCGGAGATGTTCAGGGTCTCAGGTGGGGAAGGTCTGGAGCGGATCCGTGTAGCGACGCTGGACCACTACGATGGCCACACTTTTCAGCCGGGCGCTCCGGGCACTACGGAGCTGTTCCAGCGCGTTCCCTCCGTCATCAGGCCGGTCATAGAGCCGGGACAGGAAGTTGTGGGGCCGGTTCACGCGTCCGTAGACATTGGCGCGTATGACGCGGCGTGGGTACCGCTGCCGGGCGCCCTTGGCAGCATTCGTTTCGAGGGCGAACGAAGAGCTGAGTTGCAGGACTCCTTCTTCTATAACAGGGGGACGGAAACCGGTGTGCAGTCGCTGCCCGATGGGATGACTGAGGGTACGCGGTACGGAGTTGACGCGTGGGGGTTGCTGCAGCCAACCGCTGCGGTCAGCGGATTCCAACCGGGTGCACACGGCGGGAAAATGGCGGACGTCATGCCCGACACGTTGCGCACGTGGCTGAAGAACCAAGAGCAGCCAAGAAGTGGTGCAGGTCTTGTTGAGCTGGTGGATAGGCTGCGCGCCCGTGGATACCTGAGCCACTCTCTGATGAACGACCAGGCCTCACGGGCTTGGGTCGCGGGACTTGGCACCGACTATCAGTTCCAAGCCAGCCGTGCGGGCCACTCCTTGGACCGCATTGCCCGGCTGTTCATGAGGCTCAATGAGCAAGAGGAAGTCGCAGGAGTCAACCCGACCGACGAGCAGTTGGTTGGCGGCATCGGCGACGACGAACAGTTTGCGGTCGCCGCCGCACTAATCGCGGACGACATGGGGTTCAACGTGCGCGTGGTGATGGGTGCCCGACTGGTGCCAGACCCCGCAGGGGGACTGTCGGCGTGCACGGGCGGAGTTTGCAAGGGCTCTGATATGGCGGTGTGGATTGAAGTTCAGGATGGGGACGACGGCGCGTGGGCACCCGTGGACGTGACGCCGCAACATGCGCTACTGCCAGCGCCGCGCACCCAGCAGACTTCCGACCCGAAGAACCCGACGACAGTTGCCCCCGCGGAGGTCCAGGTCATGCCACCACCGCAGGCTGAGCCCTCGGGTGGAGAAGCCCAAATCGGCTCAGATGATGGGAAGGCGTGGGAAGCACACGAAACGTCCCTGTGGGTTCGCATTGTTGGCGTGGTACTGACTGGGCTGCTCGCTGTAGTGGCACTGCCGGCCACCGTGGTCGCAACGAAACGATTACGTACCATGCGCCGTCAGCGCGCACCTTTTGGTGGCACCCGGATTCGTGGCGCGTGGGCGGACTATGTCGACAGGGCGCGGGACTACAGGTACTTGGTGGAGCCATCCTCCACCCGATTGGAGACGGCCGTTCAGTTGGCGTTCGAGGACGAGAGTGCGGTCCACCTAGCCCACGCAGCGGACTATGTTTCGTTCCAAGTTCCCACGGAGGCCGACTTCGATTCGCGGGGCGCATGGATCCTGTGCGCTAATGCCAAGGCCAACTTGGCAGAGGGAACGACTTTCTGGCAGAGGGTGAAAGCTCGGTTCTCCATAAGGTCACTAACGCGCGGGGGTGGTATTCGGTGAGGGTTTCATGTTGCCCGCGCAAAAATGTCGGCTTCGCGCCGCAGCGGAGTATACGTTGCACGGGTGAGGGCGCGTCTACGTCGCATAGGATTGTCGCAGTAAGAGTTCGAAGGACTGCCCGACTGCGGGGTCCGGTCTTTTTCCATACCCAGGATTAGGAGCATGTCAATGTCCTACCCCAACGCGCCACTGGCAGGTGCCAGTTCCGCACTGCCCAAGGAAATGTCAGCTGAAGAACTCTACAAGCTGGCACAAAGTCAGCCAAGCGCGTGGCTTGGGATAGCGTCGCACCCCCACGCGTATCCCGACCTGCTGAGTTGGCTGGAGCGCGTCGGTCCCCCAGAAGTTAAGGAAGCGGTTGCAAGGCGCAAGCGTGGGAGCGGACCCGTGCAGCCCGCAGCGCCCAGGCGCCCAACTTCAGATGCGGGAGCGAATGGGCGGCCAGGGCGTCCTGATGCGGGGGTCCCGGCGGTTAGACAGGCACCACCTGGCGGTTTCGTCGGACGCCCCCAGTCCAACCTGCGTCCTGACGCGGCGCCTGGAATGGGTTCGCGCATGGAGTCGGCAGGGCCGCGACCCGGCGTTGGGCCGGCGCCGGGAGCCGTGCGCCCCGCTCCTGGAATGCCTCAGTCTGCGGCTTCGCCGAACGCCTCAGGTGCGTTCGCTCCGTCCGCGGGGCCTACCGCGGGGACAGTGCGTCCTGCACCTGGGATGGCGCAGCCCGCGGCCTCTGCTCAACCCGCGCCCGTATTGCCGCGCACAACGCCCTCGCCCCTCTCTATTGATGACGCAGAGGACGTCAACCAGCTGCCGGCTGAGAACACGGTGCTGGCGAAACGCACGAAGCGGGCAAGGTCTTTGGCTACTGTGTCGTGGGACGGCGGAGACCCCGTGAGCATAACGAAAGAGCAGGTGGTCATAGGTCGGCGCGTTCCCGAGGCTCTGCGAAACGACCAAAGTCAAGTCGTGGACGTGAACGATCCTACGAAGACCGTGTCCGCGAAGCATGCTCGGATCAGCAGGGTCAACGGACAGTGGATCATTGAGGACCTGGACTCTACGAACGGCATCTACCTGGTGGCGGAAGACGGGACTGAGGAGGAGCTCTTGAAGGTGGGCGAAGTGACGGAACAGTTCTACCTGGGTGACGTCGCGTTCCGTTGGGAGCCGAAAGGGTGACCTCACATAAGGCCGTCCAGTTTGTGGCGTCATTTGGGACGAACGTGGGGCTGAGACGAACTCTGAATGAGGACCGACTATTGGCGCAGTTCCCCGTGTTCGTTGTCGCTGATGGCATGGGCGGTCACCAGGCGGGCGAAGTTGCCAGCCAGATGGCCATTGACTGCTTCGCTCCGCTTGCGGGCAGGGCAGACGTGCTTCCGCAGGAGGTTTCTGAAGCCGCGCAGACGGCCCAGACCCGCGTGTCGGAGTTAGCCGATGCGTTGGAGGGTGGAGCGGGGACAACTCTGACGGGTGTGGTGGCAGTCAGGTCGGCCCCGCAGGAGTTCGTGTGGATGGTTCTGAATATCGGGGATTCGCGAACCTACCGGCGTGTGGGGGACATGTTCGTGCGGCTCACGGTCGACCACTCTCATGTTCAGGAACTTATCCAGGCGGGGCAGATTACGGAGACGGAGGCGATCACGCACCCCTCTAGGAATGTCATTACTAGGGCGTTGGGTGATGAAACCAGTGAGCTCGACTATTGGATGACTCCGATAGTCCCCGGTGAGCGACTGGTGATTGTGTCCGATGGTGCATTTGAGGGCATGGGTGACCAAGACTTAGCTCAGGTGGCATCCGCGCCAGAGGCCCGGGACGCGGTGGAGGGGATACTTGATTCTGCGCTTGCGATGGGAGGGTCTGACAACATCTCCGCGGTGGTTGTGGACGTGGTTGATGCTGGGGGAGGCACAGCAATGAGGTTTGCGCCTGACCAGTATCTTCCGCCGGTAGAACCGGTGCCTGCAAGCGCCCTTGCCCGCGGGGTGGGAGGCAGTGGGTCCGGCGCGGCTGACCTGCCAGAAGAAGACACGGGTCCAAGCAAGCACAGACAAAGAGCGTGAAATGACTGCGGAGAATGCCGACGACGCCACGCGTTTCAGTGAGCGCGCGCGGGGTGAACAGACAGTTGTGAGTGCGCGCGCGGACAGGGCGGATGCCGTTGCCGTGGACCAGGGTGTAGGTGAGGACGTCACGCGCCTTGGCGACAGGTTGCGTGGAGACTGGGACGCGACGCACCTCAGCACACGCAGGAGCACGGAGGATACCGTGCGCAGTTCAGGGCACGCCACCGCTGTGACGTCGGCTCCGGTGCATGCGGCTGGCGTTCTAGGTTCGGACGCAAGCCAAATCGGAGTTACGGCCACGACCATCGCCTATGATCCCGCGACTGAGGGGATCGTCTTAACCACCTATGAACCCAGGCAGTCTCAGAGACAGGCTGCGGTGGAGCCGGTACCCCTTCCAGAGGGTATCGCGGACGAAGTGTCTGAGGAATTTCTGCGTGACCAAGCGGAAGTGGAGCGCCGGTACGACCGGGCCACAAATTGGCTGCTGGTGGGTGCGGCGGCGTTGGGTGTCGTCGTTTTTGGTGGCGCCATTACGTTCTTTGTGCTGCTCCTCCAGGGT
>CAYFOT010000033.1:10031-15602 GCA_964344825.1 uncultured Actinomyces sp. | reverse complement strand
CACACGCACGCGCACTGGCCCATCCACCGCAGCCCGTCTTGTGAGCCACAAACCACCAAGTTGGACACCCAAGGCCCGCCAGCCTAGAGTTTTTCAATATGAAAGACCGCCGCGACCTCAGTGCCTACGCTTGGCTATCCATTTGCGCGGCCGTTGTAACCATAGGCTTGAAGACGGCAGCCTGGGCCATGACTGGATCGGTTGGCCTGTTGTCCGATGCGGCGGAGTCCTTGGTGAATCTGGCGGCCGCAGTCGTCGCGCTGGTAGCACTCAAAGCGATTGCGCGGCCAGCAGACGCGAAATATCCCTATGGGCGGTCGAAAGCAGAATATTTCTCTGCTGCGGTCGAAGGCATGATGATTTTCCTTGCCGCCGGTGCGATTTTGGTGGTGTCGACTGAGCGTTTCATCAACCCTCGCCCGCTGGAGAACATAGGGATTGGCCTCCTAGTTTCCATCGCGGCGGCCGTGGTCAATGGGGGCGTCGCCCTCGTCCTGACGAAGGCGGGGAAACGGTATCGGTCCATAACTCTTGTTGCTGACGCCAAACACCTGCTCACCGATGTGCTGACTTCGGTGGGTGTAGTCGTGGGCGTTGGCCTGGTCGCGCTCACCGGTTGGGAGCGCCTGGATCCCCTAGTTGGGTTCCTAGTGGGCGTGAACATCGTCGTGACGGGTGCCAGGCTGGTCGTGGAGTCGGTCCAGGGCCTGATGGACCGCACCTTGCCGGATGCGGAAAACCAGATCGTCGTTGATCTCCTTCAGGCACACTCCAGCGATCAGGTCCAGTTCCACGGGTTGCAGACGCGCGTGTCAGGCCGGGAGAAGTATGCGAACTTTGACGTCCTCGTTCCGGGGGACTGGACGGTTGCGCAGGGCCACCATTTCGCGGAGCAGATCGAAGGGGAGCTGGAGGCAGCGCTTCCCGGACTGGTCGTCGTGACGCACATTGAGCCGATCGAGGACCCCGAGTCGTACGAGGACATCCCCGTGGGCCAAATCCCCCTGGTCAAACCACCTAAGAAATAGAGCCCAAGATGATGATCATCATGGTGGGACTGCTGACGGCTTGGGGTGCCAGTGCCTACTATCGATGCTCGGACTCAGAGGTGCGCCGCTACCTCGCGATTGCGACGGCGCTCATGGTCGGGTGGATGATTCTGGTGCTAGTCAAGTACTCATCCCCACACCCAGCCGTTTCCGAATACGCCTGGTATCTCTTTTACGTTCCCATGCTTTTCCTGCCGTTACTGTCGCTGTTCGGCGTGCTTCGTTCGGCCGCCCTCGATCAGATGCCGCACGCGGGACTTCTGCGGGGCGTGGCCGTGGGGATAAGTAGCGTTCTGTTGGTCTTGGTGCTGACCAATCAGGTGCATGGGTGGGCGTTCCGGTTTGACCGGGACGGCCAAAGTGCGGTGTCCGACTACTCCTATGGGCCGCTGTATTGGGCTGTCGCTGCGTGGATCCTGCTGGTGTTTCTGGCAACCGCGGCCGTCTTGGTGGGGGTGGCTCGCCGCGGGTTGCGCGCAGCCATATACGTGCTGGTCGGCGTCTTCGTGATCGCCGCTGCATTCAGTGTGTTGTACGTGCAGCGTGTCGAAGTGGCCTTCACGTCGAACATGTCGCTGGTTTACGTCCTGCTTTTCACCGCGGCAACGGAAATAAGTTTGCAGTTGGGTGTGCTGCCGTCGCTGTCATGGAGTCAGGCGACCTTCCGCGCGCTGCCGCTGGATGTGCGCGTCATTAGTGATGGGGGCGAGGACGTTCTGCGAACCGACCAGCGCCCCGCGCTCACGAAACAGGAGATCCGCGCGATCTTGTCGGGCAAGGGCAAGGGCGAGGGCGACGGTGCGGGTGGGTGCGGAGGCGAGGGCGAGGGCGACGGCGACGTAACGCGCCAGACGTTCCCTGTCCCCGGAGGCGTGGGGCTGCTCAGCACAGACGTGCGGACCTTGCGCATGCAAACCAGGGCGCTCCGGGAAAAACAGTCAGTGCTGCGCAGCCAAAATGCGCTGCTGGAGCGGGACCATCAGATCCAGTCGCGACTTGCTGCCCTACGTTACGAGCGCCAGTTCTTGGTCGACGTGGAGAACAGAATTTCCCACGCGGCACAGGCAATCGGCGCCCTCCTGTCGTCCCTAGAACAGCTTCCAGCGTCGGACGCCGTGGGCCGAACCGTCATTCTTGAAAAGGTGCGCCTGCTTATCTCGTACAGCAAAGCACGAGGCCGATTGGTGCTAGCAGAACACGAGGACGGCATACTCGACCCCCACCACTTCAATCTCCTAGTCTCCCAATCAGTCTCTGACCTTCGTGCCGCTGGGATACAGTCCGCGCTGGTGAACGACCTCCGCGCCGGCATCTCCACGCGTGTCGCCGGCGCGCTATATGACTGTTTGTTCGACTTCGCCCTCGCCACGATTGACTGCTTGAATCCAGTTCTTCTAGTCCACATGTCCGATCAAGACACTGAGGGTCAAGTGGAACTGCGCGTTGCGCACGCCTGCGACAGTACGGATCCGATGGACTACCGGGCGCGCGAGGCAACCGTGCGTTCCATTACCGACCAAGGCGGGAAGTATCGGGTCGAGGGCGACCTAGGAGAGCGGACCCTCATCGTCAGGATGCCCGTGGTTGCGAGGGGCTCCGTGGCTGAGGGATCCCCCGTGGTTGGGAGTGTTCCCGCGGTTGAGCGGCTTCCTGCGGTTGCGAGGGGCCCGCAATGAGCGCGTTGTCCCTGCTGGGAAGCGGCGCGATGATGGCACTGACGGTCGCGCTGTGCTTGATGCTGTCCGGACAGGTACTGCACGTGTTCTTTTTGCACACCAGGATCCGCTCCAGTCGGGGCATGTGGTCGGTGGCTTTCCAGGTGGCACTCGCGGTTTCGATGGGTGTGTGGGCGTGGGTCGCAGACTCTGCGGGGCCGGGCGGAGGCCACCGGACTTTTTGGTTGCTGGGCCACGTCCTTTCGACGGACAGTTTGGAATGGGTGGTCGCCGGTGGTGCCCTGGTGGGTATTGGGAGCCTAGCCATGCGGCCGCAGTGGGGGACCTTGTTTGAGACCGTCGGGCTGATTTTGATGACACCGCCTGTCTTGGCCGCTGCGGGGACTTTCGGCGCCGGCTGGGCGCTAGCAGTCATTCTGGGCGTCTGGGGCGGGTACGCGATTCGTGGCGTCGTCGTGCTATTCCGGGATCGGGAACAAGCGAGGCATTCCACGTCGCGTCTGCTCGTTTCTGAAGTCGTCGCTAAGATGCCAGCGGGTGTCCTGGTCGCGGAAACCTCGGGAGCGGTGCGCCTCATGAACGATGCGATGCGTGAGCAGCTGCGGTGGCTTGGGCTCCCCGGCGACCTTGGGGACGGACAGGGATCGCGTGCTTCGATGGCATCCGCGTCTGTGGCGCCGTCCTCGTCCTCGCCCTCGCCCCCCAAGACGCAGGGGGACAGTCCGGAACGGGTCGTCCAGATCGGAAGCGGGGACTACCGCCTGTTCTCTGAGCGCACCGTTCCACTTGAGGGTCAGCGTGTCCGAATGGTTCTGAGCGTCGATGTGACCGAAGAACAGCAGGTCAACGAGCAAATGCAGCACGTGAATGAAGCACTGACCGTGGCGGGGGCTGAGCTGCAAGAGAGACTGAAGACTCTGGACATTGTGGCTCGGGAAGAGTCCTTGGCGAAGGTGCGCTCCCGCGTTCACGACATCATCGGCCAGCGGCTGTCTATCCTGCACCGGTACCTGGAGGACGGCGCTGCCCCCGGCGTGAAGATCGGCGTGATCACGTCGCTGCTGAGCGGGTTGATGGACGACCTTGTGCAAGATCGCAACGTCGGGCAAGACGAGGAACTGGAGGGCATTATCTCCGCGTTCTCTCTGGTCAACGTGCGTTCTGAGATGGAGGGGAGCCTGCCTGGGGAGGAGGTCGTTGCCGCGGCGTTCGTCGGCATTGTCCGTGAGGCCATCACGAATGCAGTCCGCCACGGCCAGGCGGAGCATGTGCATGTGCGGATGACGGACGACGACGGTGTCTGGCAGTTGCGTATTGAGAACAATGGCGTGCCCCCGCGGGAGGTACCGGGCGAGGGCGGGCGTGAGGGCGAGGGCGGGACGGGCATACGCGCCATGCGCGACCTCGTGACCTCTTTGGGTGGGAGGCTGGAAATTCCTTCTCTTGACCCGTTTGTTCTGGCGGTTGAAGTGCCCAAGCAGTAGACAGCGGGGACAAAGGGCGTGCGCGCATGAACAATGGAGACATGGTTCGAGTAATGGTCGTTGAGGACCAAGCGATGCTCCGGGAATCCCTGGTGGCCGCGATTGACGCTGAGCCAGACATGACGGTTGTGGCGGCGTTGGCCGACGCGGCGGACGCCCTCGAAATGGCGGTAAGAACGGAACCCGACCTGGTCCTGATGGATGTATGCACGGAAGGTGGGTCCAGTGGCATCGTCGCGGGGCGGGAGCTCAAGCGGCACTCAGAGGCTACGCGTGTGGTAATCATGACGGGGATGCCGGAGGTCAGTTTTGTTCGGCAGGCGCGCGATGCCGGCGTGGACAGCTTCATCTACAAAAACGTCGGCACCAAGGAGCTTTTGGCGGTTTTGAGGTCCACGTTGGATGGATATTCCACGTTTCCAGCCCGCAAGTCGAACACGCTGTTTGGGGCGCTGGAGTTGACCGATGAGGAGATTCAGATTCTCCGGTTGGCCTGTGAGGCGAAGTCGAGGGCGGAGATTGCGCAGACGTTATTCGTCAGTGAGGGGACGGTAAAGCGCCGTATCTCAGATCTCCTAGCGAAGACCGGGTGTGATAGCTTGTTGAAGTTGGCTGTGCAGGCGGTGTCCAGCGGCTATATCGTACCGGGCTTAGAATACCTGCCGGATTAGTTCGCTGCCCGTTCGAAACATGCGCCCACATGGGCGCAATTCG
Organism: uncultured Actinomyces sp.; assembly: GCA_964344825.1. GTDB lineage: Bacteria > Actinomycetota > Actinomycetes > Actinomycetales > Actinomycetaceae > Scrofimicrobium. Next base: position 10,679 of record CAYFOT010000033.1, on the reverse strand, counting down.
TATTGAACTTTGGGCCGTGAGGTACTTTCGGATGTGCCATTCACCTGCAATAGTTGACTTTGGTGAGGTGTCCCAATCTGGGCCCCGCAACTGGAGGAAAGGCAAAGACGCCATGAAAACTAGAACGGGGGGCGCGATAGCCTCCATAATTTTTGCGCTTGCGCTGGCGGTAGGTCTTACTGCCTGCGGCGGTGGAAAGAGCGACGGCGGGGACTCAGCGGCGAACTTCGTCGGTGTCTGGCAGCTGGAGGCAATGGAGGGGGAAGAGGAAATCTCTACCTCAGACATTGAAATGATGGCTGAGATGGACATGTTTATCACCCTGACCTTGGCGGAGGGTGGTGACGCGGTCATGGACTTTATGGGTGATGCCAATGAGGGCACCTGGAAGGTCAAGGACGCGTCCACGGTCACCTTGACTTTTGAGGGGGAATCGGCTGACGGCGTCCTGAAGGACGGGAAGCTGAAGATGACCCAGGATGGCACGACACTGGTGTTCGCTAAGACCGACAAGGATCCTGCGAAGACTGCTGCAGTTGAGGAGAAAGAGGAGGGTGAAGACGAAGTCGTCGTAGAGGAAGAGGAGGTCGTGGAGGAAGCCCCTGTTTCTTCTGGTGACGCCATCGACATCCAGTACGGCGTCCCCTT
>CAYFOT010000033.1:0-9931 GCA_964344825.1 uncultured Actinomyces sp. | reverse complement strand
GTGAAGTTCCCAGACGGGCAGTAGAAGACGGGTCGGGATCACACGGGGTGCCGCCCCCGACTCCTACGTGATTGTAAGCGGTGAAAGGGTCGCAACGAAGAGGTTGTGACCCTTTCGGCTGCGCTGGTTTTCACGGGGAAACGCCGCTGTGTCGCACGCCGTCGCAGCTAAGCTGGGGTTCGTTGGATCTTGCTATTTCTATCTGGACAGTGAGGTCAGGATGAACGAAACGGGTGTGGGTTCGGCTGATGGGGGCGTGGACGTGAACGTGGGTGCCGCAGAGGCAGCGGGTGCCTCCGCGGATCGGGCTCAAAAGGCTGTGGTTCTGGCGCGCGGGCTGGGTTCGCGGATGCGCAAGGCATCGGCGGAGGCGGAGCTGACTGAGGAGCAGGCCAAGGCTGCGAACTCAGGTGTCAAGGCGATGATTTCAATTGGGCGCCCGTTCCTCGACTACGTGATCAGTGCCCTCGCTGACGCTGGCTACACGGACATTTGCCTGGTGATTGGGCCAGAGCACGACATTATCCGCGACTATTACGATGAGGTTGAAAAGTCGCGCGTCAAAATCTCCTACGCCATCCAGGAAGAGCCCCTAGGCACCGCCAACGCGGTCCAGGCAGCAGAACAGTTCGCAGATGGGGATCCCATCCTGGTCCTGAACTCCGACAACTATTACCCGGTTGAGGCTTACGCAGCCTTGGCTGATCTCAAGAACTCCGGCCTGATTGGCTTCGACCGCAAGGCGTTGGTTGAGAAGTCGAACATTCCCGCGGATCGCATTGCAGCGTTCGCGCTCCTGGACGTTGCGCCCGATGGTCGACTGAATGAGATCGTGGAGAAGCCGGACCCCGCGACACTTGAGGCGATGGGGGAGGATGCACCCGTCTCCATGAACGTCTTCCTTCTTGGTCACGCAATCTTTGAGGCCGCAGCCAAGGTCCCGTTGTCGCCGCGCGGTGAATATGAGCTGGCTGATGCCGTCCGTATTGCGATGGCAGACGGGGAACCGTTTACGGTGGTGCCGTTGGCGCAGGGCGTCCTGGACATGTCGAATCGTGACGACATTGCCTCTGTCGCGCAGGCACTGGAAGGGACGGAGGTCGTCCTGTGACGTGGTTCGTTCCTGGACGCATTGAGGTCCTCGGTAAACACACGGACTACGCGGGCGGGCGGTCTCTGCTGGCTGCGGCTGAACAGGGCGTGACGGCTTCTGCTTCTGTGTACGAGGGCGCAGCGGAACCCGCGGGTCTGTTCCTCTGCCGCTCCACTGCAATGGACGGTGAAGTCTTGGTCGTCGCGGGAGAAAACAGTGAGCTCCCGCCGGGCCACTGGGGCAACTACGTCCAGGCGACCGTTGACCGCCTCTCCATGAACTTCGGAGACCTGCAGTCGGCGGTGGTGGAGGTCGACTCCACACTGCCGCTGGCGTCGGGGATGAGTTCCTCATCCGCCCTCGTGTGCGCAGTCGCATTGGCGATCGCGGACCTGAACGACCTGTGGTCTAACCCGAAATGGCAGGAAGCCATTCAGGACAGGGTGGATCTGGCAGCATACTTGGCGACCATTGAGAATGGCTTGAGTTTCAAGAACCTGCCGGGCACGAAGGGCGTCGGGACATTCGGCGGTTCCCAGGACCACACGGCCATGCTGAACTGTGATGCCGGCAAACTGGGCGTGTTCCGTTTCGCGCCGACCGTCGCGGAGGGTGAAGTTGACCTTCCTGACGGGTGGACGTTCGTCGTCGCGGTGAGCGGCGTGCTCGCGGAAAAGACGGGTGCCGCGCTGGAGGACTACAACAACGCCTCGCTCCAGGTGAGCCGCCTGGTTGAGATGTGGAATCAGCGTGAAGACGACCAGTGCGCGACACTGGCGCAGGTGCTGGCGGCCGAGGGCGCCCAGGAGAAACTTTCCGAATGGGTCGCGGAAGATCCACGCCTTGAGGCGCGCTTGCGGGCATACGTGGTTGAGATGCAGCAGGCGATTCCTGCCGCTCTCGAAGCGCTCTCCGAAGGTGACGTTGAGGCGTTCGGGCGTGCGGTGGAAGTGTCTCACCGCAACGCAGATGAGTCCCTAGGGAATCAAATCGCGCAAACCAATGCGCTCCAGCGCTTGGCGAAGGAACTGGGTGCCGCTGCGGCTTCTGGCTTCGGCGCGGGTTTCGGCGGGTCGGTATGGGCGTTGGCTCCGGTCGAGGGCGCCCAGGAGTTCGCGGACGCCTGGCTGGCCGCGTACCTAGAGGAGTACCCGGACGTGGCCGATACGGCATCCACGTTGGTGACCACCGCGGCGCCCTCGGCACATCGCGTGTGAGGGGGCCGGTGTGCGGCTGATGTCGGGCTCCGCGGAGCACTTGACGTCATCTGGGCAAACAAAAGGGGTTCCTCGCTTGCACTACTAAGCGAGGAACCCCTTTGGCTTTCAGAATCGTAGCCTACAGCTGGATCCAGGTGCTCCCATAAGAGTCCAACTCCACTGTGGTGCGTTCCGTGCCCGGCCCCGCGATGACCGTCGACTGGGCTTCCGCGGAGTTGTTGAACACGAACATGCGGCGCACGTCCTCATACCAAGCCACCTCTACCTGCTGGTTTTCAGAGACGGGGATGGCATCCCATTCGCCCTCGTTCCCTGACGCCCACAGCACCGACCGGTACAGCAGGCGCGTGTTCTGCCCGCTTTCCGGCAGGCCAGCAATGTAGACGGCGCGCCCGTTACCGTAGGGGTTCACGGAGAGCTTCACAGTGCCGTCAGCCGACCGCAGGACGGAAGCGTTCGTGCCTGTCGCGACGACGTCGCCGGGGTGCTCTCCGGTGTCTAGGGAGCCTTCCAGATCTTCAGTAATGAAGTGCTTGTCGAGGTCGGGTTCGGGGTGACGCGTGGAAGACAACGTCCAGTCGATCTCCATGTCGACACCCAGCACATCCTCAAGGACCAGGGTTGGGCCGGACGTGCCCGTGCGTCCCGTCGGGGCGCCAACGCCGATGAATCCGCCGCCGTTCCATACGAACTGGCGGACCAGAGCCTGCAGTTTCGGTGCATCCCATTCTTTGCCGCCGGAGAACGCGGTGTCGCGGGCGCCGGCATTGATAACAACATCCACGCCGTCCAACACGCCGCCATCAGTGTCAACGACGTCCTTGAAGGAGATGAAACGGACATCTAGGGGGAGTCCAGCAAGCGCCTCAATGACGCCGATGTAGCTGTAAATCTGCTTGTACCACAGCGCGTGAGCCACCATGTAGGTCTGCCACGTGCGTAGCGCACCCCAAGAGTTCAAGATGGCGACAACAGGCTTCGCATTGGCGGGCAGTGCACCACCGGACTCATCGTGAAGGGAACGGAATTCCTTCACGATTTCTTCCATCTGGTCAATGAACTCCGGGAACTCCAGTGCCAGGGAGAGGTAACCGCCGTATCCGATGCGATCCAGAGGCTTACGTACGATTGCACGGCGTGCCTGGGACCAACGCATGATTGCTTCGCCCGTGGGGTCACCTTCCGGATTGAAGGTGTCGGGGAAGAAGTAGGGGAGGAACCGGCCTTCCGTGTATTTCACGCCCGGGACGTCGCTGATCATGCGGCATGTGGCCGCGGAACCGACGGAGCCCACCACGGCGTCCAAGCCAATCTGGGGGAAGTACGGTCCGTAGGGTTCAGTACCGATCCAGTTGTCGCCAAGGAACATCATGGCCTCACGGCCCTCTTTATGGGCGAGGGCGACCAGTTCCCCAGCTTGGCGCGCCACGCGGCGTGATGTGAAGTCAATCCAGTCGCGGAACCGCTGGGTGGGGACGCGTAGCGGCGTGTTGTAGTGGCCGCCGTCCACGAAGTCCTCCGGAGTGAGAGCGTAGCCGTACTCCTTTGCGAAGTCTTCCAACGCGGGAATGGAAACCGCCGCAGAGTAGCCGAACCAGTCCACGTACTTTTCCAGGGCGCTATCGTCGAATGCCAAAGTGAAGTGGTAGAAGAAGGTCGTGAAACGCACGACGTCCACTTCCGGGTGGTCTGCCAGCCAACGCGGTAGTGCGTCCCGAACATGTTCCCACGTGGAGGGGTAGGCGACGTCGTAGGTACGGTCTTTGCGGCGGTTGGGGTCGGCGGCCCAGTTATTGGTGATGAAGTTGTAGAGCTGTGTGGAGTCCCAGATCTGCTTAGCCAAGAAGTTCACGGTGTAGACGTGGAATGGTTCGGGGTTTGCGATGGTGACGACAGCGGATGCTGCGTCATCGGGGTACTCACCAACGACCTCACTCCGCGACTTCATTGGCAGAGGTGCAGCCTTTTCTACCGTCCAAGCGTCAACGGGGATTGTCTCACCCGTAGTGCGGTCAATGACCTGCCAGTAGAGGGAACGGTCTGCCAGGAGATCCGGGGCGAACTGGGCGCCAAGGTAGCCCTCCATCACGTTAATCTTCAGCGGGTTAGCGCTGGGCGCAGTGACAGGGCGAGACATCAAGTACTGGCGCACGCGCTGCTCCGGGACGGAAACCGCCCATTCCTCATCCCCACGGGATGGGAAGTACGTTGAATAGACCTTCGTCAGTCCTTCGGAAACCCAATCGGGAAGCTCCGTGCCATCTGAGTTACGCACTGCGTCCACTTCGAGGCGTTCCATCAACTCATGAATCTGAGCGTCGATTCCGGTTTCAATGGGAAGGGTGAGGCGTCCAGCGACGGGCTGGAGAGTCTGGTCCATGGTCTATCCAATCTTTGTTGCTATCTAAGAGGGCTGGCTGCATTGTCAGCGGCACGCCGTCCCAGTGGGCCGGTCTGCCATGTTGTCGGTGTAAATCCTTCCTACTCTTACCACGATGCGTCTATCCTTGGTTAGAGAGGATTGATAACGTTCCCATTTTCTCACTGGAAGTGCCGTTCGGCGCTGAAACGAATGCAGAAAGGACTGCTTGTGGTTGCGCACATCAAACATGGAGCCTACGACGCAACAATTGTCGAAGAGGGTGCGGGATTGGCGTCCCTCACGTTTGAGGGGCGCGACCTGGTCCTCTCTCATGAGGCGGGCGTGACCCCACCTGGATACAGTGGAAAGGTTTTGGTGCCGTGGCCTAACCGGATCGCGGGTGCAACCTATGATTGGGCGGGCGAAACGATGAAGCTCCCCGTGAATGAACCGGGAACCGGTTCTGCGCTACACGGTTTACGCGCGCTGACAGACTGGGAGATCGTTGAGCAGGACGCAAACTCCGTGACTTTGCGGACAACCATTGAACCTACCGACGGCTACCCGTTCTCTTTGGAAAGCAAAGCCACTTACAGACTCACGGATGATGGGTTAGAGCTGCGGGTGACGACCACGAACGTAGGTCAGAACGCAGCGCCTTACGGGGCGTCCACCCACCCGTACCTGAACGTGGGAGTGCTGGCCGATCAGTGCGTCCTGAGCGTCCCCGCACGGACGGTGCTTCGGGTTGACGAAAAGATGGCGCCTGTGGCGGAAGTACCTGTGGCTGAGGCGGGCTTAGACCTGACGGATGGACCATCCCTGGACGGCCTATCAATAGATCACGCCTTTGGAGGCATGCCTGAGGGGACTTGGGTTGTCGAACTATCCGACCCGGGCACGGGACGCGCCGTGAGCATGACATCCGATGACAGGTGGGTTCAGGTTTACACCGCCGAAAACCAGGACCGCGCAGGCGTTGCAGTTGAACCGATGACGTGTCCCCCGAACGCGTTCAACACCGGCACGGACCTTCTGGTGCTTCAGCCCGGAGACCAGCACACTTTCCGCATAAACATCGCAGACACTTCCAAGTAATAGACAGAGGCTTACGACCATGCATGCTCTGGTGAACCAGCTTTCAGACGCAGACCTGGCAGAACTGTACGGACCGACCCCCAACGAAATCACGCAGGCCCGCCAACGTCTTGAGGACCTGATTACCCTGTTCGAAAAGGACGCAGGGGAGGAACCCACTTCCCTATACACGGCCGCTGGACGCACGGAAATGGGTGGTAATCACACAGACCACCAGCACGGCAACGTCCTGGCTGCCTCAGTGAACTTGGACTCCGTTGCGGCAGCCGCGAAGAATGACCAGGGCGTTGTTCGCGTCATCTCCGCCCAGTACCCCGCCGACGTGGTGAAGGTCGGAGATTGGGCGCCACGCCCGGAAGAGGAGGGCAAGTCGATCGCCCTTGTTCGCGGAATCTGCGGTGCGCTTGCGGAGCGCGGATACGACATCGGTGGTGCGACGATCGCGACGCACTCGAATGTGCCGGGCGGTTCGGGACTGTCGTCCTCGGCCGCATTTGAAGTGCTCATTGCGCGCGTGCTGAACCACTTGTTCTGCGACGATGAGCTGGGTTCTGTTGAACTGGCGCAGATCGGGCAGTACGCGGAAAACGTCTACTTCGGCAAGCCAAGTGGGCTTCTGGACCAGATGGCTTCCTCGGTTGGTGGCGTCATAAGCGTTGACTTTGGGGACCCGGACCACCCGGTTGTGGAGCGAATTGACTTCTCCATGCCCGAATCCGGCCACGTTCTGTGCATCATCGACTCTGGTGCGGACCACGCGGACCTGACAGATGACTACTCCGCGATCACGGAAGAGATGGGTGCGGTGGCCCGCTACTTCGACCAGCCGCACCTAAGGGAAGTGGCGCCGGAAGAGTTTTGGGCTGATTTGGCGGGCGCTCGGGCTGCTGCGGGTGACCGTGCTGTCCTGCGCGCGATCCACTTTTTCAATGAGGACAAACGCGTCCCGGAGCAGTCAAAGGCGCTGGCAGAGGGACATTTCGATGAGTTCCTCCAGCATGTGAAGGACTCGGGGCATTCATCCGCGACTCTTCTGCAGAACATTTATTCTGACTCCGCGCCAACCCAGCAGGCTGTCGGGCTGAGCATCGCGCTGGCGGAGCAGTTGTTGGCCGGTCGCGGGGCGGTTCGCGTGCACGGCGGCGGTTTCGCGGGCACCGTTCAGGCCTACGTCCCGCAGGACGAAGCAGAAGATTTCAAGACTGCAGTTGATGCAGTTTTGGGCGAGGGCGCATGCGCGATCGTGCGTATTCGTCGCACCGGCGGCGCGGTCATCGCGGGTTAGGCAAGGAAATGGCTGATAAGCAAACAGAGCTGGTTAGTGAGCAGCTGGATCTCCTAGTCGACTACGCACTGGCCAAAGGCCTGATAACGCAGGCGGACCGGGTGTGGGCGATCAATGGTTTGTTGGGTGTCCTGGGGCGTGATACGTATATTCCGGCGGAACGGCGTGAGAAGGCCTCCGCCCTCGCCCCGACCGGGGACGAACCCGCGGAGTTGGCGCCGATACTGGAGAAACTGACGGACGACGCGGTGGCTTGCGGGGTCGTGGAGCAGGATTCCGTGGTTTATCGTGATTTGTTCGACACGGCGCTGATGGGGGCGTTGACGCCGGCGCCGCGGGAGGTGCACGCGAAGTTTTCCGCGCTGTACGAAGAGGACCCGGTGGCGGCGACCGACTGGTACTACGCGCTGTCGAAGGACACCAACTACATCCGCGTTGACCGCATGGCGAAGGACATCGCGTGGAAGGCTGACACCGACTACGGAACGCTGGACGTGACGATCAACTTGGCGAAGCCGGAGAAGGATCCGCGCGCTATTGCGGCGGCTCGTAATCTGCCTGCGGCGGAGTATCCGCTGTGCCTGCTGTGCTCTGAAAATGAGGGATACGCGGGCCGCGTGAATCATCCGGCGCGCCAAAACCACCGCACGGTTCCGGTCACAATCAATGAGTCGCCGTGGTTCATCCAGTTCTCCCCGTACGTCTATTACAACGAGCACTGCATTGTCTTCAACGATGAGCACACGCCCATGAAGATTGATGCGGCTGCATTCGGGAAACTGCTGGATTTCGTGGGTCAGTTCCCGCATTATTTCGTGGGTTCCAACGCGGACCTGCCGATCGTGGGCGGCTCCATCTTGGCGCACGACCACTTCCAAGGCGGACGGTATACGTTCGCGATGGAGGAGGCGCCCGTCATCAAGCCCGTCAGTTTTGTGGGATTCGAGGACGTTGACGCGGGCATCGTGAAATGGCCGCTGTCGGTGCTGCGGCTGCGTGGGGCCGACCCGAAGAGGCTGGTGGAGTTGGCGGACATTGTTCTTGGGCAGTGGCGCCAGTACACGGATGAGGACGCATTCGTTTACGCATACACCGACGACGAAGCGCACAATACGATCACCCCGATTGCACGGAGGCGCGGGGAGGATTTTGAGTTGGACCTGGTGTTGCGGAACAACATCACGACGGATGAGCACCCCTTAGGCGTCTACCACCCTCACGCGGAATTACACCACATCAAGAAGGAAAACATCGGGCTCATTGAGGTCATGGGTCTGGCGGTGTTGCCGTCGCGCCTGAAGGAGGAGCTGGCGGCCGTGGGTGAGGGGCTGCTGGCCGGAGCGGATTTGACCGCCGATCCGCGCACCGCGGAGCACGCGCAGTGGGCCGCTGGCTTTGCAGGTGAGGTGACAGAAGAGAACGTAGATGAGGTCATCCAACGGGAAGTCGGAAAGGTCTTCTCAAAGGTCCTTGAACACGCCGGCGTCTACAAGCAGGACGAGGGCGGGTTGGCAGGCTTCACCCGCTTTGTTGATTCGGTCAACGCCTCCTTGGTGGCGCAGTAGATCCCCTGACAATCAACTTAACGGGTGTCAGAACCGGGTCGCGGGACACTTCCTCCGCCCCGGTAATCTGCGCGACCAACTGGTCCACCGCGCGGTTGGCGATGTTCGTGAAATCTTGGTCGACCGTGGTCATGGGCGGGTTCGTGTACTCTGACAGTTTCGTGCCGTCAAACCCGACCACGGAGATATCTTCGGGGACCTTCACCCCCAGTTTGTCCAGCGAGCTCATGAGACCGAACGCCATTTCGTCGTTGGCGCAGAACACGGCGGTGATGTCCGGGTCGGCAGCGATTTCGGGGCCCGCTGCGTAACCGGACTGTATGCTCCAATCGCCTTGGAACACCCTTCCCGTTGGCAGCCCCGCTTCCAGGAATGCCCGGTGGAATGCGCCGCGCCGGACAACTGTTGGATAGGAGTCCGGTGCGCCAGCGATGTGCGCGATGTTCGTGTGGCCGAGCTTGAAGAGATAGTTCATTATTTCCCTTACCCCTTGCACTTGGTCTGCATTCACGGATGGGTAAAAAGAAGTTAGCCTGGAGTCGCATACGGTCACGGGCAGCTGCGGGGGGAGTGTGACTAGGTCGGTAGAAGCATGCCCGATACGTACAATGATCAGGCCATCTATGGGTAGGTCAGCCAGGCGCGATAGTGCTTTGCGCAGGTCATCGGTCTCAGGCTGCCTGACCTGTACGACTGTGACGGTGTAGCCTTTGCGTTCGGCGGCGTCAACGATTCCCGCGGTTGTCAAAGACTCCCCGGTTCTATCCAGCTGCTGGGTCACCACCCCTATGGCTTTGTACTCACCCTGCCTAAGTGCCCGCGCGGCGATGTTGGGGGAGTAGCCAAGGCGGATCATTGCTTCGCGCACCCTCTGCTCCGTGTCAGGTGCCACGAGGGACGACCCCGTGGACACGCGCGATGCGGTTTGGGGTGACACGCCAGCAAGTCTTGCGACGTCGCCAAGCGAGGGTGCCTTCTTTCTTGCGGCCTTGGCCTTCTTAGTGCTCAACGGGCACCTTTCCTTCGGACTTCGTTGATCCGCGCAACAGCTGCGATACAGCCGTTGCAAGTTTGTCACTGGAGTGTTACCTGACTGTAACCGAACTGCGGGGAGTTCGCTGTTATTCTCGACACAACATTGGTAACGTTATCAATGGTGACCGAGTCAAGGAAGATTTAACGAAGGAAACACAAGAAGTTGCCAGCCGAACTGCAACGAACGCAGCCCGGCACGTTGGTCTAGCCAAGACACTTAGGTACTCGGCCCTAGGGTAAAGGAACAAAAGAGTATGAAACTACGTAAGAAGT
>CAYFOT010000032.1:10307-16273 GCA_964344825.1 uncultured Actinomyces sp. | reverse complement strand
CGAAGAACAAGTTCGGGCGCGCCCGTCCACGCCTGAGCACCCATCCGCGCCCGCATCCCGGGGCTTTTCCCCACGTTAGCCCCCGTACTCGCAGCCTTTTCCCTCGCAAGCACCCTCGCGCCCTCGCCCTTGCTGGCGTCCCACTCACCCTCCCAATTCCTCACCAGCGCGGCCGTCGGCACCTCGCGCAACCACAGAAGTTGTCGATGTGTACAGAAACCAGTCGATATGCACGCCCGCACGCGCACACCCACAGAAACTGTCGATGTGTACAGAAACCAGTCGATATGGGTGCGCATATCGACTGGTTTCTTCACACATCGACAATGTCTTCACACATCGACAACTTCTGTAAGGCTCAGCCGACCTCGGTGACCACTCAGTCACGCCCTTGGACCAGAGGAAGTGCCAAAACGGCAAGAGATGAGTTGTTCCATGGCAAATGACCCCATGTGTTGCCATGCCACTTCGGCTCTTCGCAAGCCACACCGGAAATGTCAGTACACGAACCTGGCAGCCAGCATTAGCCGACTGGTCAGAGCACTAACAGCCCCAAGCGTTAGCAAACCAGCAAACCAGCCAGAGCATTAGCAGTCCCGAGCGTCAGTAAGCCAGCCGGGACACTAACAGCCCCAAGCGTTAGCGAACCAGCAAACCAGCCAGAGCATTAGCAGTCCCGAGCGTCAGTAAGCCAGCCGGGACACTAACAGCCCAGAGCGTTAGCAGACCAGCAGGACACCAGACCAGCAATTCAACAGGCCAACAGGCCAACGACTCAACAAAGCCAGCAATTCAACAGGCCAACAGGCCAACAACTCAACAAAGCCAGCAAACCCACAAACCACCCAGACTGCCCGAAACTTAGAGTTTCGTCAGCGGCGCCATCCTGAGGAGCAGGCGCTTCGTGGCGCTTGCAAACTGAATCTTCGCCACGGCTGAGCGCCCGGACCCTTCCGTGCCTATAACCACGCCCTCACCCAAGGTTGCATGTGCAACCCGGTCCCCGACCGACAAAGACAAAATCTCTTTCGCATCCGCAGCATCGCCTCCAGTGGACGCGGCCTTTGAGGCTCCACCCGGCACAGACCCCACGGTTCGCTTCTCAACCCGGGACGAAGCACCGCCGGACCCCCACGTTCCCCGGTTACCAGCAGACCCAGAGGACGCAAACGACTTCGAAGAGCCACTGGACCACGACGACGTGGCGCGCCCGCGCCGATCACCATACGATCCGGGGCGCCCGGACCCATACACGGGACCATCATCGGCGAACGAGCCGTACCCACCCCAATCACTGTCCTCAAACGCACCCTGCCGGGAACGTTCATGCGCGGACTTCCAAGCCTTCTCCTGCGTCGACTCCGACCGGACCTCAACGACTTCAGGCGGCAGATCATCCAAGAACCGCGACGCCGGCATGTGCTCAATAGATCCCCAAGCACTCCGGGACGCCGCCCGCGTCAGGTACAACCGCTTACGAGCACGCGTCAACGCCACATACGCCAACCTGCGCTCTTCCGCTAACTCCCCCGCGTCCTCCATTGACCTCTTATGCGGGAAGGTCCCATCTTCCATTCCCGTCACAAACACATACGGGAACTCCAACCCCTTCGCCGTGTGCACCGTCATGAGGGTCACCTGTCCGCGCCGCTCATCCTCATCCGGGATCTGGTCCGCATCCGCCACCAGCGCCACACGCTCCAAGAACGCATTCAGATCCGTGGACTCTTCGGCAGCCCCGGCATCAACCGCGAAGTCCTCCGCCACCGAAACCAGTTCCGCCAAGTTATCCACCCGCGAGGCATCCTGCGGATCCTGCGACGCGCGCAGCGCCGCCAGGTATCCGGTCCGATCCAAGATAGCCTCTAGGATCACCGCGGGCTTCTCCCCCGCGGCATCCAGCGCACGCATTTCTTCCATCAACGCCCAGAACTGCGCCAACGATGTCCGAGCACGCGGCGCCAACCCCTCAATCGGCCGCGTAGAGTCCTCCGCCGTGTCCGCAAGCGCCTCACCAAACGACAGCCCGTACCTGTCCGCGTGCGCAGCAACCGCCGCTTGCGCGCGGTCCCCGATCCCCCTTCGCGGAGTATTGATGATCCTGCGCAACGCAACCGTGTCGTCCGGATTCACGACCCCCTGCAGGTACGCCAGCGCGTCCTTGACCTCCGCCCGCTCATAGAAACGGGTTCCGCCAACAATCCGGTAGGGAATCCCGGAACGCAACAGCATTTCTTCAATCACACGTGACTGTGCATTCGTGCGGTAGAAGATCGCAATGTCGCCCCAGTCGACGTTCTGCACGTCCAGGTTCCGCAGTTCAGACACGATTATCCGCGCCTCATCATGCTCCGAATCCCCCGCCTCCAACGCCACGAGGTCCCCTGCACCCTCCGCCGTCCACAGCCTCTTCGGCCGCCTGCCCTTGTTCTTCGATATGACGGCGTTCGCGGCATCCAAAATGTTCTGGGTGGAACGGTAGTTCTGCTCCAAGAACACGGTGGTGGCGTTCGGGTAGTCCTGCTCAAACTCCTCAATATTCCTGATGGATGCACCGCGAAACGCGTAGATTGACTGGTCAGAGTCACCCACCACGGTCAGTTCCGCAGGCGGCACCCCGTCGGACCCGTCCCCGACCAGTTCCCGAATCAGCACGTACTGCGCGTGATTCGTGTCCTGGTATTCGTCGACCATGATCTGGCGGAACCGCCTGTGGAACCCCTCCGCAATAGCCGGGTGCTCCTGCAACATCTGCACCGTCAGCATGATCAGGTCGTCGAAGTCGACCGCGTTGGAACGCCTAAGCCTCTTGTTGTACTCCTTGTACACCCCGGCCACCATCTGTGACACGGGGTCCTGCGGCGCGTCTTTCGCGTATTGCGAGGGCGAAATCAGCTCATTCTTCAAGTCCGATATGCGCCCCGATACGAACCGCGGCGTGAACCGCTTTACGTCTATCCCCTGGTCCTTCAACACCATTGAGATCAGGCGCTGTGAGTCCTGCTGGTCATAAATGCTGAAGGTCGACTTCAGCCCCGCCGCCGCATGGTGTTGGCGCAGGATCCGCACGCACGCGGAGTGGAATGTGGACACCCAAACCCGGCGCCCGTCACCGCCAATCAGTTTCGCCGTGCGCTCCCGCATCTCCGCCGCAGCCTTATTGGTGAACGTGATCGCCAGGATCTCCCCCGGCCGCGCCCTTCCGGTCGCGAGGATGTGGGCGATCCTGTGGGTTAGCACGCGCGTTTTCCCCGACCCGGCCCCAGCCATGATCAGTAGCGGCGCGCCAAAGTGCGTCACCGCCTCAGCCTGCTGCTTATTCAGGCCAGCGAGGACGTCCGCCTGTGCCTCCTGTATCGGTGGCGCCGGCGCTGGGTCAAAAAGAAAATTCTGGTAATCCATGGCGGGTCCACCTTACGACAGCCCTCCGACATTCTCCGACCCGAAACCGCCCTCGCCCTACTTTTCGTGCGCCCGCAACGCCCCCACCAAGTTCACCATGTCGCGCGCGGTCATGTTGGGAAGGTAGGCGTGACCAATGGCGAGGCCGACCTGCGGCAGCGTCGCCAAATCCGGAATGGTGAGGAAAACGGGCTCATACCGCGGCTGGAACTTCGACTTGAACTTCAGCAATGAGCGGAACCCGTACACCGGCTCCAGGCCCTTCCCAAGGATCTCCAGGATGTAGTCAAGGTAGGCCGCTGAGGATCCCGCCTCACCCTCCCCCTGCAGCTCCGCATGGGCCAGTGGCGCCCCGGACAGGGAGAGGATCTCATACCCGTTCTCCTGCCCCCACACCGCCGCCCGCGCGATCATGTACTGCATGACCGGCGGGAACCCGTCGTCCCGGCGCCTCATGAAGTCCAGCGTCCAGCCAACAACGCGACCGTCCTCATACACCGGCATCCAGGACGTCGCGCCGTGAAGTTTCCCGTCCTTATCGACCGCGACCAGAATCCGCACCGGCGGATCGTCCAACTCCGCGACGCCACCCAGTGTGAACCCCATCTCTGGCAGCGCTTTTTCACCGGCCCATTGCTCCGAAACCTCAATGATCTGGTTCCTAAGATCCTCCGGGCACTCCGCCCAGGTGGTCCAAATGTCAGTGACGCCCTCTTTGGCCGCCCGGTTGATCGAGCTCCGTACACCCTGGAACTTCTTGCCCGTGAACGCCAGGTTCGGCAGCTCAATAATGCTCTCTTCCGCCACCTGTAAACGCGGCCACCCCCACGCGTCGGTCACGGCGGCGGCCGCCCCGTGGATCGAGTAAAACGCCGGCACCAACCCCTGCTCCGCACAGAAATCCGCGAATTCCTGCATCACCTGCTCTAGGTTCTCCGGCCGTGCCGCCGGGTCCGTCACTGTAAGCCCCACGCCCAGGTCCGCGCGGTAGGCCACCGCACCCGCGCCGGTTGGCGACATCCAGTAGTTGTTCCCATCCCAAGTTGACATCCACGCCATGGTCCCCGCGTTCGTCTCCCCCACGACGCGCTGGTATTCCTCCCGCGATATTGAACTGGGCAGCGCCCGACGCCTAAACGTCCACAGCGCCCCCGCCACGGCCACAACCCACGGCACCAGCACCACCCAGTCCCCCAGATGCGCCAGGACCCGCGAATCACTCTGGAACTGCGGTGTCACCAGGTATAGCGCAGGCGCCGGCAGTAGCCTCACCAGGAAATCCCCGATCAAGCCAAAGACCGTCGCTTCCGGGGTGAACGTGTGGCGCGCAACCATTCCGCCAGTCACAAATATGGCGAGGGCGACTGCCGCCGTCCCCGCGACCACCGCCCAGTACCGCCGGTAAGTGCCCGCCGCGGCCTTCACCGTGAACAACTTGTAGTTCGCGGCGACGACAACGCCAAGCACCAGGGGAACAAGAATGGGAACGATAAACCGCGCCGTCGGCGCACCCCCGGCCCCAAGCCCCAGCAGTTCCGCCGCAGTCTCCCAGACCTGCACCTTCTGTGCAACCACCAGGTAGTGCGCAACCGCAATCCCCGCAGTGACCCCCTGCAGTCCCAGCGTCCCCCAAAACGCCGCGCGCCGCCCACCACGCAGGCCCCACGCCAGCACCAGCTGCGCCGCAATCGGCATCACCGTCAATATCCGCGCAGCCAGCCCGGAAGAGCGCAGCAGATAGGACATGTGCGCGCACTGCCCCTGCAGCCCCGACGTGTCACAAATCTGCGCCACCTGCCCCTCATCCACATGCATCGTGAGGTCGCCGCGCAGGTGCGCGAGGACGCCAATCATCTCCGTCGAGCGCAACGCCATCAACGAACCAATCGCAACACCCGCCACGACGAGGGCGATGATGACCCGCCCCTCCTTCGGCACGCCAACCAGCGGTCGCGTGTCCTTCTCAGCGCGCCACAACCACGATCCGGCCGCCCAACCCACCAACGCCGCCACGGTTGCCGCTATCGACTCCAGGGACCCCGTGAACGCCACTGCCGTACCCAAGACCACCAGCACGCCGATACGCACCCGACGCCGCCAAAGGGCATCCATCTGGACGCTGGCAGCCATGGCCGCCCCCACGAAGAAACCTGCAACGCCAGAGAGATACTGGTGGCTCAATCCCTCCGCCCACGTCGCATCCACACCGCGGATAGCGCCCGCAAGGCCTATCGCGACAGCGCCGCCAACCCACTGGGAGCCAAGACCCACAACCGCGTACCAAACGGAGCCCATCAGGCGCTCCAGCCAAATCCCCAGCGTCAGTAGCAGCGCAACATCTATCAGCATGTGTAGCGGAGTCACCGTCCAGATGGGGTACGTGAAAACCGTCCACCACCCGTGGCCCGGCCCCGCGACCACGCCCGTGGTGAGCGCCTCCGAACCGGTCGCCGCCCTCACCACAGAAAACACGAATAGCGCGGCAGACAGCACCACCGAAACGGGGCCAGACGCCAACCAGTTCCGCACGCGATCAAGCACTACAGTCCCCATTCCTAGAAACG
>CAYFOT010000032.1:0-10207 GCA_964344825.1 uncultured Actinomyces sp. | reverse complement strand
ACGATCACACCGGCTCACGACCAGCCTCCAGCCGCCACGATCACACGATATTTCGCTTCACAGCCCATCGCGTTAACTCATGCCTATTGGAGAACTGCAGTTTACGTAGCACCGCCGACACGTGCGTCTCCACCGTCTTCACCGACAGGAACAACTCCGCCGCGACCTCCTTATACGTGTACCCACGCGCGATCAGCCGCATCACTTCCGTCTCCCGAGCCGTCAACAAATCCAGCTCATCATCCCCCTGCTGCGCAACCGGCTCCGTCCCAAATGCGTCGAGGACGAACCCCGCCAACCGCGGACTAAACGCGGCGTCACCAGCGGCAACTCTCTCAATCGAAGCGACCAAATCCGCAGTCGAGATTGACTTCGTGACATACCCGCGGGCCCCCGCCCGAATCACCGCCACCACATCCGCCGGTGCATCCGAAACGGACAGCGCCAAGAACCGCGTCCCCTCTAGGTCAGCGCACCTTCGCGCGACCTCAGGGCCACCGCCCCCGCCACCACCGGGCAGGTGCACATCCAGAAGCGCCACATCCGGGCGCATCCGATGGCAAGCCTCCACCGCCGAATCGACGTCCGCCGCGTCCCCCACGACCTCCACGACCGCCGACTTCTCCAGCTCCGAACGAACGCCCGCCCTCACCAGCGGGTGGTCATCGATAACAAGGACGCGAATACTCATCCGTTCGTCTCTTCCTGTTTGTGGCGCCATGGCGCTCCGGTCACGCGACTAAACCCAGCCTACTGCTGCTCCCGCTCCTTCACCGGCTTCGGCGTCTCATATGCGGCTGTGGCGACACTCGGGGAGACAAACACGCGCTCCCGCTGCGCAGCGACCTGGGTGGGCGGGCTCTGGGCGCCAGCGGGAATCTTGATCGCAACTTCGGTGCCGCTGTACCGGCCTGCCCCGCCCTCGCCCTCGCCCTCGCCCGATTCCGACGAGGGCGGCAGGAAACGCACGTTGATCGTCCCGCCGACACGCTGGACACGCCCCACGATTGAGTTCCGGTATCCGTGCCGGTCCGGCGGTATTTCGTCGAGGTCGAAGCCCGGCCCCGCGTCCTTCACGTAAATCTCCAGCGCCCCGGCGCGAGCCTCCTGATACACCGTCACGGGCGGCGCACCATGCTTCACAGCGTTAGTCATTGCTTCCGTGGCCGCCGCGATGGCAGCAAGGTGGGCGGGCCCGGGTTCCAGGTCACCGACGGTTACGACCTCGATCGCAGTGCCGTACTTCGCGCCCACGACCGCGGCCTGATTGGAGAGCGCCTCCGCCACCGAAGTCTCCGGTTCCACGGTGCCGGTGTAGAGCCAGGAACGGAGCTCTCGCTCTTGGGTGAGCGCTAACCCGCGCACCCGCGCCGGGTCCTCCGCGGCGCTTCGTATCAATGTCAGCGTCTGCAGGACGGAGTCATGCAGGTGGGCTGCGATGTCCGCCCGCTCCGTCTCCCGCGCCTCACGCGAACGCGACGCCGTCAGGTCATTCACGATCCGCATGCCCAGGGGGGCGAGGGCGAGGCCGGCCACGACCACCACCACCAGCGACGTGAGCGCACCGGAGCGCAAGTCCGATATGTACCCCATCGAGTACAGGACACCGATCGTGCCCACAACCAGCAGAAGGGTCCCCAGGCTCACGTACGCGATCGCTCCCCGCTTGGAGGGACCCGACACCCGCGGACCTTGGCGCCAAACCAGCACCAGACCCGCCAGGGCGACCAGCGACCACATCAGCGCAGCCGCCGAGATCCCCGCGAAAAGCCCACCGAGCGCCACTAGGGCCGCAAAACCTAAGAAAATAGAGCCGACCACCAGGAGCCGACCGGCCGTAACCTGCTGGTCACGGCGCTCCCCGACCGCCCTCATGGGCGCCCGGTACGCAGACGTCGGCTCCGTGAGCTGCGCTTCCTTTATTGCGGTCTCTTCCGTGGGAGTCGTCATCCACAGGAACATGTAGGCGAGGACGCCCAAGCCACCCGCGGCACTCAGCGCACCGAACGCAATCCGGACCGGCAGGACTGGCACGTGATACCGCGCGGCAAGTCCGGAGGCGACGCCCCCAATCCACGGCGCCGCCTTGTCCGCACTGTCCGACTGTGCCAGTGTCAGGCGCTCCTTCTGTTTCTTCTTTGCCACACGTCAATGCTCCCAGACGCGCGCGGGAGCGCCAACCCTAGGGGAAATGGATAGGGGGATTTTCAGGGTGTTACCCGATAACGGGGGCACCACGGGGTAGTCAAGGATGGTTACATGAGCAAAGATACGAATAACCCAGACGGTTCCAATCCGTTCGAGGGCGCCTCGGAAGACCCCACGCAGGTTTTCCAGGCCCCTGCGGAGGCGGACTCGACACAGTCCTTTCCGACCACCCCGGCCTCCGCGTACGCCCCGCAGGCCCCCTACTCCTCACCCGCCGGGCAGGCACCCCGCGCCTACCCTTCAGCGGCCCCGACCACCAAAACCTTGAGCAATGTGATCGCATTCGCAGCCCTTGGCGTCATGGCCTTCATCGCGGCGGTCGGACTGATGGTTTTCTTCGGCCGCGACACGATGCAGTTCTCCGGCCAAGCCATCCTGATCTCCGTCGGCCTGATCGTTGTCGTCGCCGGCGCAGTCCTTATCTACGCGGCCATGAAGGGGCAACGGGCCGGCTGGTTCCTACCGTTCACCATCGTGGGTGCACTCATCGCGGTCCCGGTGGCGGCGATAGGCGGCGCAATGACCGCCTACTCTTACGTGGATAACTCCCCTGGCCTCGGCGGATCCTGGACGGATGAAGACTGGACTGAAGACGACTGGGAGGACTTCGCTTGGGAAGACGAAGACTTCACCGAAGACTGGGAGACGGACGACGTGCGCGGCGCGGTCCGCACCGTGGACCCCACGCAGACGTCAATCATCGGCACCAGTGAGCGCCTCCTTCTGAACCTCACGGAGATCGACGACGTCCACGACCTCGAATACAAGATCGCGTTGAACAACTCCGAAATGACCGTGCTGCTGACGGAAGACCAGTTGCCGCTGATCCCGGTGTGGACTAACGACGACTCCTCTTGGTTCGAGGGCGAAGCGCTCCTCCCCTTCTCCGACGACGACATCGCCTGGCAGTTGGGGAGCTGGGTCGATAACGACTTCAACCCGGAGATGTACCCGTTTGGGCTGGGGCAAGACGACGAGGACCCTGACGTCACCATCTACTTCGACATTTCGTTGACCCACAACTCCGCGATGCGGTTTGTGATTGTGGACGAGGACGTAATGGGTCACTGGTCCCCCATGCACCCAGCTGACCAGGGCGCGCAGTCCGGGAACGGCCCGCATCACGGGAAGACCCCCGGAACTAGCACTGAGAAGAACGACGGAGACAAGTAAAAATGAGCACCAACGACCCAGGGCGCAGAACCATTTACGTCGCGCCAGATGGAAGCCAAATCCAAGGTGGCCCCGCGCAGGGACCCAACGTGTCCCAGCCAGCGCCAGGCTACGGCGCCCCGCAGACGGGGGGCTACGGCGCCCCACAGACGCCCGGCCAAACACAGGCACCAGGTCAAACGCAGGCACAGGCTTACAGCCAAGGCCAGCCAAACGGCTCCGCGTACCAGCCAACCACCGCACATTACGCCAGCTCCTACGCGACGACAGGCACAGCGGCAGCCACCGCGGCGCAGAACGACTCGCGCAATCCACAAATTGGCGTGGGCCTGCTGGCGTGGGGCGTGATCCTGGTGATCTTCGGTCTGCTTCTGATCCTGGCGCCCGTTTTCGGTGCCAGCTCGCTTCAGACCCTCATCGTCATCACGTTCGCGGTGGCGGGCGTGGCGTTCCTAGTGCTCGCATACATGACATCACGTAACGGAGCGAAGCAAACGGACCCGGGCGTCTAAGCAAAACGCCCTCGCCCAAAACCACAGGGGAACTGGGGTGCTACTACCTACCGGCGTAGCGCTCCAGTTCCTCTTCAACAATTGAGGGGTCCAACTTCGTGAAGACCGGCGCCGGCTTCGCAATCGGTGTGCCCACGGCGACGTCCAAGCGCCCCCACGGCCGAACATTGCTGTAATTCCCGGTGATCACGGGGTATCGGCCAGCAACCTCCAGCGCGACATCAGGGGACGCATCCTCAGGCGTGCCGGGCATTTCGCCCAGAATCGACCCGTCCGAGGACGCCTCATCAACCCACACCAGGCGGGGCATTGGAGCCAAATCGCCCTCGCCCCCCAACACCTTGTCCACCGCATTGGCGGAGTGCGGCAGGAACGGTGCCAACATCGTGTTCAAATCGGAGACGGCCTGCGCCAAGACCCACAAAATGGTGCGCAGCCGCGGCTGCTCTTCCTCGCTCTTCAACTTGAACGGCGTCGTATCCGTGATGTAGCGGTTCACCTCCGCAACAAGACGCATCACCGCTGCGATCGCGGCCTTCTGGTGGTGCTCGAAGATCAGTCCGCCGACCTCGTCAAAACCCGCCTCTAGGTCGGCCAGCAACGCAACATCGATGTCCAGCAGCTCCGCGGGCTCCGGGATCTCACCGAACTTCTTGTGGATCATCGTCGCGGTACGGTTCACCAAGTTGCCCCAACCCGCCACCAGCTCATTGTTCGTCCGGCGCAAGAACTCTTCCCACGTGAAGTCAGAATCCGACGTCTCCGGCCCCGCCGCACTAATGAAATAACGCAGCGCGTCGGGCTGGTACCGATCCAGCATGTCGCGCACGTAAATCACGATTCCGCGGGACGTCGCAAACTTCTTCCCCTCCATCGTCAAGAACTCCGACGACACGACCTCCGTCGGCAGGTTCAGCACCCCAAACTCACCGGGTTTCCCACCCAGCGCGCCCTGTCCGTTGTAGCCCAGCAGTTCCGCCGGCCAGATCTGGGCGTGGAAGACAATGTTGTCTTTACCCATGAAGTAGTAGGTGAGCGCTTCGGGATCATTCCACCACTTGCGCCACGCCTCCGGGTCACCCGTCCGTTTGGCCCATTCGATCGAGGCCGAAAGGTAACCCACCACCGCGTCAAACCACACGTACAGGCGCTTCGTCGGCTGATCTTCCCAGCCCGGGACAGGAATGCCCCAGTCGATGTCGCGCGTCATTGCCCGAGGGCGCACTTCCTCCAGAAAGTTCTTCGCAAACCGGATCACGTTGGGGCGCCATCCGGCTTCCTCACGGCCGTCGAGCCATTCCGTGAGTGCCCCCGCCAGCTCCGGCAGGTTCAGAAAGTAGTGCGTCGTCTCAACGAACTTCGGGGTTTCCCCGTTGATTGAGGACCGCGGGTTGATCAGTTCGGTTGCGTCCAGTTGGTTGCCGCAGTTATCGCACTGGTCCCCACGCGCGCCCTCGTACCCACAAAGAGGGCAGGTACCCTCAATGTAGCGGTCCGGGAGCGTCCGTCCGGTCGAGGGCGAAATAGCCGCCAACGCACTCTGCTCCAGCATGTAGCCGTTGTCGCGCACGACCTCGAACATCGCGCGCGTGACCTCATGGTGGTTCGGCGTGGTAGTGCGAGTGAAGAGATCGTAAGACAGGCCCAGATTCACTAGGTCTTGCGCGATGATCAGGTTGTTCTCATCCGCCAGTTCGCGCGGGGTCTTCCCCTGCTTCTCAGCCTCCACCAGAATCGGCGTGCCGTGCTCATCAGTTCCCGAAACCATCAGTACATCGTGGCCCGCCATTCGGCAATACCGGGAGAAGATGTCGGACGGGACACCGAATCCGGCGACGTGTCCGATGTGACGGGGACCATTGGCGTAAGGCCAAGCGACTGCGGAAAGAATACGACTCATAGGGCATAGCCTAGTTCGACGCGCGGCGCGGGAAAACCGAGTTCGGTCTAGGCTTGTGTCGAAGTGGGCAATCTGTACAAAGTAGGCAAGGAAGCCCACGTGGGTGGAGGACTGGGAGGGCCGCTACTATGACTCGCGCTTTGGTGATTGTGGACGTTCAACCGACTTTTTGCGAGGGCGGGGCACTGGCCGTTGAGGGCGGAAATGCGTGCGCGAAACGGATTGCCCGGTATGCGCTGGATCATGAGGACGACTACGACTTAATCGTGACGACCCAGGACTGGCACATCGACCCGGGTGCGCACTTCTCCGACAACCCCGACTTCGTGGACACCTGGCCCCCGCACGGGGTGGCGGACACGCCGGAGGCGGAACTGCACCGCGCGCTGGAGCCCATCAGCATCGACTATTCCCTGAAGAAGGGAGAGTATGAGGCAGCGTATTCGGGGTTTGAGGCGGCGTGCCCAGATGGGAGCACGCTTGAGGAGATCCTGGAAGATGAGGGTGTGGACCAGGTAGACGTCGTCGGTTTGGCGCTGTCCCACTGCGTGAAGGAGACCGCGTTGGACGCGGTGCGGATGCGGTCGTTGGATCGGGTGCGTGTGCTGGTGGACTTGACGGAGCCGGTCTCCCCGGAGCAGGGGGAGGCCGCCCTCGAAGAAATGGGGAAGACGCGAATCCGTTTGGTGAACAGCGGATCTAAGTGAGGGCGAGCGCGGCTTTGAATACGGCGTTGGGCCGGTGCCCGCTGCCTTCCGCGACTTGAGCGGCGGCTTCTTTTAGTCGCAGACCATCGCGCTCGCTGAGTAGTTTGGCTTGGACCGCCAGGTCGTCCAGGTTGGCTGCCGCTTTTTGGGGCGCGCCCGCGACAACAAGGGTAACTTCACCAAGGATCTCTGTGGTAGCCGCGTGGTCGCGCAGTTCCGCCAGGGTTCCGCGGATGATTTCTTCATGCGTCTTGGTCAATTCACGGCAGAGTGCCGCTTCGCGGTCATCCCCGAAGGCTTCCGCCAGTTTCGCTAGGGTGGCGGCGGTGCGCCGAGGGGATTCAAACAAAACCATGGTTCGCAGCTCTTGGCTTAACTCCGCCAGTCGCGCCTTCAAGTCGGAGCCTCTGGTCGGTAAGAACCCCTCAAATGTGAACCGGTCTGTTGGCAGCCCGGAGACACTGAGCGCGGCGAGGGCCGCACTGGGACCGGGGAGTGCGGACACGCGGACGCCGGCCTTCGCGGCGGCGTTGCTCAGGCGGTACCCCGGGTCGGAGACGGTGGGTGTGCCGGCGTCACTGACCACCAGAACCATGTCGCCTGCAAGCGCCGCATCGATCAGGTCTTGCGCCCGGTGTGCTTCCACGTGGTCGTGGAATGCGACGATGCGCCCCGCGGGGCTGATGCCCAGCCGGGAGCACAGCCCGCGGAGCCTACGCGTGTCTTCGGCCGCGATCAGGTCGGCGGTTTGAAGCGCTTCGAGCAGGCGAGGGCTTGCGTCCCCAGTGTTACCGATCGGTGTCGCCGCCAGGTAGATGATGCCCGCACTTTTGTCACTCATGGCTTCAGTATCCCCCAGCGCGCCTCAGCGTACCGGGGTTACAGTCTGGTCGACGACGTCGCTGTTCGTGGCGTTCTCAACTACTCTGAGCCTACTTTCGGTCACCGCGTAGGTATGCGACTCATTGCTGGCCACCCAGATCCCGTCGTAGAACTCCGCCGGCAACACCATCACTCCACCGTTTCTGCCAAGCCCGACATACGTGAAGCCACCGCCGGAGTTGCCGCAGATCGAAACGTAGAATCCCTCTGTCTCCCCCTCAAAGGTGGTGTAACTGCCCGCAGGGCAGTAGGCCGTGGAGGGGTGGGACCCAGACGAAGTGGAACCGGTCTGGCTGCTGGACGTTTCCGGTGTTTTTGTCGAGGGCGCGACCGACGCCAAGCTCGAAGACGGCATCTCCCCGTCCGGAACCTCACGCTGCCCCAACTCCACGAAGTAAATGATGAGGACTTTGAACTGTCCAATGGGCGTTCCCGCACGGTCTATCTGTGAGACACCGGCGGGCTGGTAGTCCAACTGGAGGGTCTCACCGGAGGAGAAGCGTGCTGTGTAGCCGTCGGAACCGCCCGCGGACGCCGCTCCCCCACCCGATGGCAAGTACGACACGTCCGAAGTCGTTTGCATCCCCGAGCCCGCCAGGTCGGACGCCCAGTACGTCGGCTGCGTTGAGGACACGCCACAGACCAGCACCCATCCGTTACTGAGTTCCGCCCACGCCAAGAGAATCGTGGAATCGGGGCAGTCAGGGATCATCGCGGGCACTTGGTTCGCTTCCCCCGGATCGACGGCGTCTGCCTCCACCACCGCGGCACTCACGTCAACGCTATTCGCCGGCTCTTCACCCGTGGCGGGCGCGTATACGGTGACGGAGTCAAAAGCCTGCATTTTGCGGGTTCCCACTTGGTGCATACCCCGCGCGACTACTAGGTACCTGTCCGATCCGCGTTGCAGAATGGTCCCTTCCAGCCCGATCTCCCACAATGGGTCCCCGGTGGCGTCGTCGTAGGCGGTTGCGACCCCACTGGTGTCGCTCATCGCACAGTTGTCAGGGGCGTACAGGACAACGCCCTGGACCTGGTAGTTGCACGAGCCACCGTCAACGGACACCCCTGCTTCCGCGTGCGGCACCACGAATTCCGGTGCGCCCCCGGTATCCCCGCTGTACAGGATCTGTCCGTCGCGCAAGGACAGCTGAGTCTCATGGGCTGCCGACGGCTCACCAACAAGCACCGTGGTGTCGTTCACCATCATGTAGCGATTCTCGCCATACTGGGTCTCAATCGGTGTCTGCCACTTTATGGTCCCGTCAAGATCGACGGCCAACACCATGTCGGCTTCGTATAGGACAAGGCCGTCCCCACCCAGTTGGATGTCCTCCACGTAGCCGTCGGCGCCGGCGGACGTGGCCGTCAACTGGATATTCGTGATCTTCCCGTCTGCTACGTTCAGCGCCTGGATGGCCGACGCTCCTTCGTTCAGCGGGCAATACAGAACGTCCTCACCCTCACTCAGCGCACAGTGGGTAATGGGGACCATGACGTTTTGTTCCCACAGCGTCTTTCCGGTCAGTGGGTCAACGGACTTGATCTGCTCATACGTACCGAAGAGAAGGGAAGGGCCGGCCGCCAACGCCATCTGGTGGGGCACGACCGCGGACTCTCCGCCCTCGCTTCCCCACATCTCTTCTGACGTCTGCGTCCACGCCTCCCTGGCGCCCAGCGCGAAACTCTCAGGTTCCGCCGTGGAGCCGCCGCTACCCTTCCCCCCAACGAAGTGGATAGCTAACGCGATCACGCCGCCAAGCACCACGATCGCCAGTGCACCCAAGCCCACCAGCACACCCTTTGACCACGTGTTCCCACGTTTCCTGTTCGAGGGCGTTTCCGCGTGGGATTCGGCCCGCTTGCTCAGTACCGCAGCGGTTGCCGGGTCGCCCGTGTTCTGCAACCACTCCAGCAGCTCCGGATAGGCGTTCGGGTGCGCTGCGACCGCCGACCAGAACTCCGGTCCAGACTCTGCCAGTTTCGCAAGGGTCGCGCCGTCTGTGCGCGGATCCGCAGCGATCGCGTGCAGCTGCTGGCGCGTTAGCCCGTAGAAGGATGGGTCCACTTGAACTCCTAGTGTTGGTACGAGGCGGATGAACTCACGAGCTGCGCCACGCGGTCCACGCCAATGCTAGCCGGATCGGGACGCACACACATTACGTGTGGTTACCCGCATTCCTTGAGCTGTTCAACACCGGATGAGAGCACACCCTTGCCTCCCACCAGGGAGACGGTGGAGACCGTAGAGCTCGGTCCCTTAATCCACCCGCTCACCACCGGTTTGGGTACACACGTTCCCTTAGAAAGGACCAGTCTCTGACTCAGGTGCCCGGCCGGAGCAGCCGCAGAGAGCGCATCGGGGAAGTTCCGCCCCGTGGCTATCCACACCTGATCCAATGTAACGCCGGCTGCCTGGGCCTTGAGGTTTACCTCGGTGTTCACCGCCTCATTTGTCTTGTATCTGTCGACACCTGCCAGCCTCTTCACTGGGGCCACACGCTTCAAGTTGGACTCAATGGCCAGGTTCACGGCGCCCTTACCTCCCGCGACGTAGATGGTTTGCGGGGCCTTGGCTGTAAGCAGGTCCAGCATCTGTTTCGAGACATTAGTCCCGCGCACCCCGTCAACTAGGAGCACGGGTGCACCCAGCGCACCGCCAGCTGCCGCGGCCGATAAGGCATCGGGATAGTCCGCGCCCGTCGCCACGAATGCGTAGGGGACGATCCGGTTGGAGAAGAACGTGGTGAAGATGTTCGCGGAGGTCTCATATCTGGTCTTCCCGCCGATCCTAGTCACTGTCTTTCCCGTTGCGACGAACACTG
>CAYFOT010000031.1:0-16870 GCA_964344825.1 uncultured Actinomyces sp. | reverse complement strand
ATCGCCGCCAATAGCCGTGCATCAACCTTCGTCGCCAGACAGTGCGAAGGCACAGGGCAACCCGGAGGCTCAGATCAGCATGGCGTCGTAATGCTCAACTCGTTCGGGTGAGCGCTCCTTCGCGAACCCGCGGGCGCCCGCCCACCAGCCAGTACGCAAGTCCAACAAATATCGCCCCGCCGACCAGGTTCCCAAGCCCCACGAAGAGGACGTTGTATCCGTACAGCGCCACGGTCCCATTGGGGTCTCCGGAGAGGATGCCAACGGTGTAGGTCGTCATGTTGGCAATCACGTGCTCAAACCCCGACGCAATGAAGGCCGTGATCGACACGAAGATCAACGCAATCTTCACGCCGTCGGACTTCACGCGAGCACCCATCCATATCGCCAAACACACCAGCACGTTACACAGGATCCCGCGAGTGAACAGCTCCAACGGAGTCTCATGTGCCTTGGCTTCGAGCATGCCGGACAGCATGGCTCCGGCAGCCTCGTTCGACACGAGCACCTGCGACATCACAATCAAAACGCTAAACACCAAGGCGCCCAGCGCATTCGCGGCAACGATAAATCCGAGGGCGCCCGCCGCCCTCCCCGGTTTCACCGACCGCATGTAGACGCCGATCGGCAGAATCATCATGGCCGACGTGCCAAGGTCCGCCCCCGCAAACACGGTAAGCGTCAGGGCCGCACCAAACACGAGGCCGCTCACCAGCTTCGCGAACCCGTCGCCCGCAGCAAGCAGCGGCCCAGCCGTACTCACCATCAGCACGACGCCGATGCCCATGTACACGCCGGCGAGCATCGCAGAAACTAAGAACCTCCCCGGCGTCTTCAGACTGTCAGTCTTGGAGATCGCGACGTCGGACTGCACGTCAAGGGCTTCAGGAATCGTCAACATGCCACGATACTGACACGTCCGATGGGCCAAACGACATCCGAAGGTCCCTGTAGCGCCCTGTTCGTGACCGATGCCGCGCACTTTCACGCTCAACCTCACACCATTTTGTTGGCGCGCGCGACACGCGTATGTGCGCTGGCTCCTACGCACGACACGCGTGTGCGGGACGAGGGCGTGCGCGTGGGACGGGCGTGGGGGCGAAGGCGTGCGATGGCGGGGGCGGCGCGGGCACCGGCCAGCGGGCTGAGCCGGGCGGAACCGGCGAAGCGGAAACTCGCCTACCATGGACGTGCGGCCATTTGCCGCACAAGTTTTCTGTTAGGTGGTCTCTTCCGTGGTTTCGGTTCACGATTCGTACAAAGTCAATCTCCTTCCCGGCGTGGACGCGCTGGAAAAGGTGTCGCTGAAGTTCACAAAGGCAAAGGACGCCGCGTGCACCGGTGGCAATAAGTCCGCAGTCGGCTATCTGGTGGCCAAAGACGACATGAGCCCCCCGATTGACCAGTGGGACGCGGACGCTCTGAAGGCCGCGGGATTCGAAGGCAAACAGGGCCAGACCCTCACGTTGCCGAGCGCGACTGGTGCGACCACCGTCCTCGTCGGCATCGGGGATCTGGCTGACGCCGACAGCACCACCTACCGGGAGGCTGGCGCCGCGTTCGTGCGTGCGTTGGGGAAAAGGACCGCGGGCTGCATCGTCCTCGCCGGAAACGTGGACGCACTGAACGTGGCCGCATTGGTGGAAGGCGCGCTGCTCGCGGGGTATTCCTTCGTTACGTTCAAGACGGACGACCAGGGTGCTGCGCTGGAGGCACTGACCGTCGTCGCGCCCGATGCGACGGGCGGAGAGGATGCGTATGAGGCGGCGTTGGAGCGTGCTCGGGCGCTTACGCGGGCCTCGTTCGTTGCGCGGGACCTTACGAATGCGCCGCCGGCGCATCTGACGCCTCGGACCTTGGCGGATTCCGCCGTGGCACTGGGGGAGAAGTTCGGGTTCGACGTAGAGATTATTGACCGCGTCGAACTGGAGGAAATGGGCTGCGGCGGCATCGCCGGTGTGAACCGCGGTTCGGAGTATGAAGCGCGACTGATCAAGTTGAGTTACGTGCCGAAGACGCCCTCGACGGAGAAGAAGCACTTGGCCCTGGTCGGCAAGGGAATCACGTTTGACTCGGGTGGGCTGAGCCTGAAGCCAGCGGCGGCGATGCTGGACATGAAGACGGACATGGGTGGCGCGGCGGCGGTGCTGGGCGCGTTCACGGCGCTTGGCGAACTGGGCGTTCAGATCCCGGTGGGCGCGTGGCTGCCGACGACTGACAACATGATTTCGGGGAACTCAATGAGGGTTGGCGAAGTCATCACGGCGCGCAACGGCAAGACGGTTGAGGTGACGAACACGGACGCGGAAGGGCGGCTCATCCTGATGGACGCGCTTTCCCTGGCGGCGGAGACCAAGCCGGCGTGGATGGTCGACATTGCGACGCTGACCGGCGCGCAGATCGTGGCTCTTGGCGACGACATTGCGGGCATCCTGGGTAACGATGAGGCGCTGCTGGATTCCGTTGAGCGGGCCGCGGATGAGACGGGCGAGGCCGTTTGGGAACTCCCGCTGCACAAGCGGTACATGAAGATCATGGACTCGAGCATCGCGGACCTCATGAACGCGAACATGTCCAACCGGTCCGCGGGGACCATTACCGCGGGTCTGTTCCTGTCCAACTTTGTTGACGACATCCCGTGGGTGCACGTGGACATTGCGGGTCCGTCGGTGAGCTCCAAGGCTGATCGCTGGGTGAATAGCGGCGCGACTGGTTTCGGTGCGCGGCTCCTGGCGGTTTTGGCCGAAGAACTCAGGTAGGCGGTCTGACGCGCGCGGTTTCGCCCTCGCCCTCGCCCCGATAGTGGAGCGAGGGCGAGGGCGACGGCCTGCTCGTCGGTCATTTCGGGCTGTTTAGGTGGTTAAGCCGCTCATATGGGGGTCGCGGGTGGTTTTAGAGTGGAGATAGCCCACAATGCGGGCGATTCCAACGAAACAGACCTGACAAACCACCACTTTTCTGTGTAGCGTCTTCATTGGTCACTCTTGTGGCTGCTAGTCGTTTCCCTATCAAAAGGATTTGTAATGTCGATCAATCGCACTGAACTGGTTGCTCAGATGGCGGAGCGCTCGGGCCTGACCAAGGCTCAGGCGGATGCTGCGCTGGGTGCCTTCCAGTCCGTAATCATCGACGCACTTTCGGAGGGTGAGTCGGTGCGCGTCACCGGGCTGCTCTCAGTGGAGCGCGTTGAGCGTGCAGCACGCACCGGTCGCAACCCGCGTACCGGTGAAGAAATCCAGATTCCCGCCGGATACGGTGTGAAGCTGTCCGCGGGTTCCACGCTGAAGGCTGCTGTAGGCAAGTAGTTCCGGGAGGAACAATGGGGGCGGGGGCAGTTGCCTGCCGCCCCTTTCGCATACTTGGCATAAGCTGGGGGTTGGTGCAAGCGCGCCAGTGATTATAGAGAGAGAACAATAGTGAACATAGTTGTCCTGTCGTCAACAGAGGAGATTGCCAAGGCTGGCGCTGATCTCTACAACGACCTGCTCAACGCGAAGCCAGACGCCGTGATCGGGCTGGCGACCGGGTCCTCTCCTGTACCGATATACGACGAACTGATCCGCCGGTACGAAGCCGGTGAAGTTTCATTCAAGGACGCCAAGGCATTCCTGCTTGATGAATACGTGGGTCTGCCCGTGGACCACCCTGAGAACTACAGGAACTTCATTCGCAGGGTGTTCACCTCAAAGGTCGACATCGCTGATGACGCTGTGAACAGTCCGGATGGCACTGCCGCCGAACCGAAGGCTGCTGCGGCGGAGTATGAGGCGTTGATCGTGGAGAACGGCCCTGTCGACCTACAGATTCTGGGCATCGGGACAGATGGACACATTGGCTTCAATGAGCCGGGTGGCTCACTGTCGTCGACGACCCACACCCAGGTTCTGACCGAACAGACGCGCAGTGACAACGCGCGCTTCTTCGAGGACGACATTGACCAGGTGCCGCAGTACTGCATCACGCAGGGACTGGCGACCATCGGGCGTGCGAAGAAGATCGTGCTTGTGGCGCAGGGGGAGCAGAAGGCGGACGCGGTTGCGGCGTTGGTCGAGGGCGGAGTGTCGGCGCTGTGGCCCGCATCGGTTCTCCAGTTCCACAACGATGCAACGATTCTGGTTGATGAGGACGCGGCTTCGAAGCTGGCGCTGAAGGACTTCTACCAGGTTGCGTATGAGGGCGAAAAGGCGTTGGAAGCAGCCGGTAAGTAGTGATGGCGGAGGAAAGACCTGCGGGTAGCGCGGACGTACTTGAGCTGCCGAAGGTAAAGCCCCACTCCGGTGACGGGGATGGGGACCGGTTCGCGCATTACGTCCGCCGTGACCGCGCAAACCAGTCAGCCATTACAGGGCAGGCGGTAGTTGCGTTGTGCGGGAAGGTTTGGGTGCCGACGCGCGACTCGAAGAAGTACCCGGTGTGTCCGAAATGCAAAGCATTGAAGGATGAGATCGGCAAACAGGGGCGGAACTGGCCATTTGGTGAGTAGATGCCGTGGCGGAGGGGTGGGACTGTGTGTCCCACCCCTTTGTCGTCTGTTGATGGCGGTGCCACACCACCGTGTTTCCGCTGTTTTCCGGGCTGGTGCCACGGCTGGATTGCTAAGAACGAGGGTTATCCCCAACATCGATGGTTAATCCCGGGATTAACCTTCGATCATTTGCCACAACCTTCGGTCTTAGAGAACCGACGTGTTGCAGGCCCCTGGGAATGTCGGCACACCCGACTGTGCGAACCCCAGCGTCGGTGAATAAGCGTCGAAAAAGGGGATTCGCTCCGGCTGGCCGTGCCTCGCCCTGTGTGCCACGGACTATCGAAGGTTGTGGTCAACTATAGATACTTGTGCCCGGGAACAACCTTCGATAGTTGGCCACAACCTTCGATAGTCCGGACCACGACACCAAGACCAGTGCGCGAATCCCCGCAGGTCGAATACAGGCGAGGAGGGGCTAGCCGCCCTCGCCCCGCTAAAACTCCTCGATCGGCGTGTCCTGCCCGTAGTACCTAGTGCGGATCGCCGGCTCCCCATCGGACAGGCGCCACCCCTGGTACGGCAACTCATTGCGAGCCCTCTCATGGTGCGCCCGCGCCTCAAACGTCGCCTCCGGCAGCCACCCCCGACTCAGGATCTCCCCATCTTTCACCAACGGCACCTGCAGTAGGCGGGCGCCGGCTTCCTCCAACCTCGCCCTCGACTCCTCCACACTGCCGCCCATGACCAACGCCTCCTGCGTGGCCCTCCCCGCCGCATCGTAAAGGCGCCCCGCGACCTTCGTGCCGCCGACGGTCCCCTTGGACTCACTGAGTTTAGCGACGGGGACCATTTCGCCATCCGCGCCCTCGCGCTCCACCAACTTGTAGACGAGGGCGGCCGTCGGCACCCCGGATCCCGTGACCAACTTCGTCCCCACCCCATACGCGTCCACGGGCGCCGCACCCAGCGCCGCAATCGCGTATTCGTCAAGGTCAGACGTGACCGTGATCCTGGTCGACTGCGCACCCAGCGAATCCAGGAGCGCCCGCACCTGGAACGCGTGGGCAACCAGGTCCCCGGAATCCAGCCGAACCGCACCCAGCTCTCCGCCTGCCGCCCTGGCCGCCTCCACGCCGTCGATTACGCCCTGCTTAATGTCATACGTGTCGACAAGGAGCGTCGTTCCGGGCCCCTGCATGGCAATCTGGGCGGCGAACGCCTTCTTCTCAGAATCCTGGACCAGCGTGAACGAATGCGCCGAAGTCCCGATCGTGTCGAGGCCGTAGCGCCTGCCCGCCTCCAAGTCCGCCGTCGCCGTGAACCCACCAATGATGGAGGCCCGCGCCGCCGACACCGCCGCGCGCTCATGCGCCCTACGCGCGCCCATCTCCAGACACGGACGCCCGTGGGCCGCGATGGTCATACGCGACGCCGCCGAGGCCACCGCGCAATCATAGTTCGTTATCGACAGCAGGAGCGTTTCCAAGAGGGTCGCCTCCGCGAACGTCCCCTCCACCGTCAGCAGCGGGGACCCCGGAAAGTAAATCTCACCTTCCGCGTAGCCGTGGATGTTGCCCTTGAACTTGAAGTTCGCCAAGTACTCCAACGCGTCGTCGGAGAGGAACCGCTGTTCATCCAGCCATTCGATCTGGTCAGGGGAGAAGTGGAACCGCTCAAGCGCTTCCAAGATTCGCCCGGTCCCGGCAACGACGCCGTACCGGCGCGAGGGCGGAAGCCGTCGCCCAAAGAGCTCAAAAACGGATCGTCGGTCCGCCACACCGGAGTGCATCGCGGCGTCGACCATCGTCAACTCATATTTATCTGTAAGCAGTGCCGTAGAGTCTGAAGCAGCCATGGGTCTACGTTAGCGCGTTGGCGCCAAACTGGAGTCGTCCCGACAAAGTGTTGACATCTGCATGTAGTTGATCACGAGGTGGGCAGTCTCACCGCCCTCGCCCCCTAAAAATCTGTCATTTGTTATAGCGTCGAACCTGTGAATGACGCACCCATTGGAGTATTCGACTCAGGCCTTGGAGGCCTGACGGTGGCGCGCGCGATCATTGACAAGCTGCCGGGCGAGGACGTGATTTATTTAGGCGACAGCGCCAACACGCCGTACGGGCCGCGCTCGCTTGCTGACGTGCGCACCCTGACTATGCAGAACTTGGACAAGCTTGTTGACATGGGCGCGAAGATGCTGGTCATCGCGTGTAATACGGCTACGGCGGCGGCGCTGAAGGATGCTCGGGAGAAGTACGTGCCCATGGGTGTCCCGGTGGTGGAGGTTGTGACTCCGGCGGCGATTGAAGCGGCGGCGGTTACGCGCAACGGGCATATCGGCGTCCTCGGCACGGTCGCGACGGTTTCTTCGGGGGTGTACGAGGACGCGTTGGCCGCGGTCCCCGGCACCCGCGTCTGGCAGAGCGCGGCACCAAAGTTCGTTGAATTTGTGGAGCGCGGGGAGACCGCGGGCGAAGCGATAACGCAGGTCGCGCATGAATACGTGGAGCCGCTGCTGGAAGCGGACGTTGACACGGTGATCTTGGGCTGCACTCACTACCCCCTGCTCACGGGCGTTTTGTCCATGGAGCTGGGGCCGGGCGTGCGGCTTGTGTCGTCCTCGGAGACGACGGCGGACCATACGTATTCGAAGCTCGTCGACCTGAACATGCTGCATTCACGGCGGGCTCCTGGGGAGGAAGCCAACTACACGTTCTATTCGACAGAGCCTGATGGGGATTTTGCGCCGTTGGCTCGCAGGTTCTTAGGGCCTGAGGTTTTGCGCGTTGAGGCGCTACCGGAAAATGCGCGTGGGGTGGGCGCTTAGTTATGAAACTGACGATCGTTGGCAACACCGGATCAATGTCTGGACCTAAGGGGGCAGCGTCCTGCTATCTGATTCAGGCCCAGGCGCCTGACCCGGAAACAGGGGTTGAACGGACGTGGTCCATTGCAATGGATCTGGGGCCGGGATCGTTCGGGCAACTGTGGCGTTACATGAACTTGCGTGACTTGGACGCACTCTTGGTCACCCACGGGCATGCCGACCACATGGCCGACATAATTTCGATGCATGTCTTCTTGAAGTGGCATCCGGAGGGGCCCTGCAAACCGCTGTTGACGGCCGGGCCTTCGGAGTTGGTGCGGCGGATGGTTGAAATCCATGGCTACACCGACGCAGAAGAGATTGAAACCGACTTCGACATGAAGACGGTGTTCCCAGGAGCGAAACTGGAAGTTGGCCCCTTCACCATCACCGCGTATGAAGCATTGCATCCGGTGGAGGCGTATGGGTTCCGAGTGGAGGGCCCGTCGGAGAGCGGTGAGTCTACCGCCACCATCGCCTACACCGGAGATACGGATGCGTGCGCAGGGATAACGGAGATGGCCACCGGGGTGGACCTTCTGCTGTCGGAGTGCGGGTTCACGGATAGCGATTGTGCGTGCGGGATACATCTGAGTGGCACGCGCGCAGGCGACCTTGCACAGGGGTGCGGGGTCGGGGAGCTGGTGCTTACGCATATCCAGCCGTGGACCGACCCGGAGATTCCGCTTGCGGAGGCCAGGGCGCGCTACAGCGGCCCCATCGGCCTGGCCGCCCCCGGAAACGTTTACGCCGTCTAACTCATTAGCTTCGCGATGTGTGGCGCCATCTGGTGCATTGCACGGCCGCGGTGGGAGATCCGGTTCTTCTCTTCCGGGGCCATCTGTGCGGTCGTTATGTCGCTGCCGTCGGGGAGGAAGACCGGGTCATAACCAAATCCGCCTTCACCCATGCGTTCCTGCGTGAGGGTGCCGGACATGATCCCCTCTTCAACCACGGAGGACCCATCCGGGAACGCCAAGGCTGCCGCACACACGAACTGGGCCCCGCGGGCTTCCGCCGGCACATCCACTATCTGTGCCAGCAACAGATCCAAGTTTGCGCGGTCGTTCCCGTGTTCCCCGGACCAGCGGGCGGAGAAGATCCCCGGCGCGCCGCCGAGCACATCCACGCGCAAACCCGAATCATCCGCCAACGCCGGCAGACCCGTACGCCTTGCTAAGTCCTCTGCCTTAATCAAGGCGTTTTCTGCAAAGGTCAGCCCGTCCTCAACCGGAGAAGGCACGTCGAAATCCGACATGGTGGCCACATCCGCGCGGGAGAACCCGGGGATGGCGCGGGACAAGATAGCAACAATCTCATCCACCTTGTGCTGGTTCGCGGTGGCAATCACCAGTTTCTTCGTCACAGCCCCAGGTCCGCGCTTCGAACCGTCTGCCCCAGCGGCGTCAGGATTGCGCGGGCTTGCAGGGAGTTCAGCCGGTGCAACCCAATCTCCGCCAAATCCAGCATCTGCGCCAGTTCCCCACGGCTAAACGGGTTGCCCTCTGCCGTTCCCTGCACCTCAACGAAGCCGCCGCTGCCGAGCCCGACGACGTTCATGTCGGTTTCTGCCGCCACATCTTCCACATAAGGCAGGTCAAGGACGGGACGGCCACCCACGATCCCCACCGACACCGCGGCGACCGAGTCCGTCAGCACCTTATGTTCATTCCTCTTCGGAATCACCTTATTCGCCAACGCCCAGTCGACCGCGTCGTGCAGCGCCAGCCACGCGCCGGTGACGGCTGCCGTCCGCGTCCCACCGTCCGCGACCAAAACGTCGCAGTCCACGACAATGGTGTTTTCGCCAAGCGCTTTCAGGTCCACCGCCGCACGTAGACTGCGGCCGATGAGACGAGAAATCTCATGCGTCCGCCCGCCAATCTTCCCGCGCACGGATTCCCTCTGGTTCCGTTCATTTGTTGAGCGCGGCAGCATCGCGTATTCGGCCGTCACCCATCCTTCGCCGGAGCCCTTCTTCCATCTAGGTACCCCCTGTGTGAACGAGGCAACGCAGAGCACGCGCGTTTCCCCCGTCTCTATCAGCACGGACCCCTCTCCCTGAGAGGTCCAGCCGCGAGTGATTGATACCGGGCGAGCCTCATCCGCTGCCCGCCCGTCTTTTCTTGGTTTCGAAGTCATGGTTCCACTTTACTGGGTGCCTCCGACACGTAAGGGCGAGGGTGGCGTGGCGGCCCCGTTCTGCCCCGGTGGCGCGCGGTGCGTGGCGCCCTCGTTCTGCTCCCGTGACGCGCGGCTGGGTTGGCGCGTGAAGAGCGGTTATCCACACGCGCAGCCGCCCTCGTCCGTACGTGTCGGAGGGAGGCGCTAACGTGTTCGTATGGAACTGGATTTTGCGTTGTCCCGGGGGGACTTGGATTCCGAAACAGGGTTGCGGGAATCGGTGGACGTTCGCGCGTTGTTGAGGGGCGAGGGCGGACGGTTGATTTTGGCGCGCCATCCCGCGCAATTCGCGGTTGATGGGGACGCGTTGCTGTCGTGGGAGGCGGCGCCGGGGGACGTCTGGCAGTGGTGGTGGGACGTCCCGGATGCGGCCCTGTGGTTCATGGGTCGAAGTGAAGCGGGGGTGGCGCAGGTGGTGGTCTCGATGTCGCAGTGGCGCAGGGCGGCTTCGGCGCGGGCGGTCCCTGACAACGGATTCGGCGACTTGGACTGGCGGAACCTGATGGATTTTGCGCCGGACTTGGGTGACGCCGCGGATTCCCTCGTGGCGACGCAGGCCAGCGCGCTTTTGGCGTGGCATGACGCGACGCGGTTTTGTCATCTGTGCGGGAACCCGCTGGTGGTTGAGTCGGCGGGGTGGACGCTGAAGTGCAGTAAGTGTGGGCATACGGAGTACCCGCGGACGGACCCGGCGGTGATCGTGGCGGTGTTGGATGCGCGTGATCGCCTTTTGTTGCTGCATAACGTGCAGTGGCCGACGGACCGGATGTCTCTGCTGGCTGGCTTCGTTGATGCGGGGGAGAGCGCGGAGCATGCTGTGCGACGTGAAGTCATGGAGGAAGTCGGGCTTCGCGTGCGCGGGATGGAGTATTTGGGGTCGCAGCCGTGGCCGCGGCCTCGGTCGTTGATGCTGGCGTATAAGGCGCGTGTGAAGGATGGTCGTGACCCTCGGGCGGATCAGGTTGAGGTAGATAGGGCGCGGTTCTTCACGCGTGAAGAGTTGTTGGACAGCGTGGAGGCGGGGGACGTGGTCATTCCGGGGCCGGCTTCGGTTGCGTATGCGGTTATCAACCTGTGGTTGGAGGGGAATCTGTGAGCCCGGTTTATCAGGACCCGGAGGAGCTGCTGGCGGCATTGGACCCGCAGCAACGTGAGGTTGCGTTGCAGGTCGCGGGGCCGTTGAGCGTGCGCGCGGGTGCCGGAACGGGGAAGACGCGTGCCATCACTTACCGCATAGCGTATGGGGCGGCGACGGGGGCGGTGGATCCCTCCACGGTCCTGGCGGTCACGTTCACGTCGAAGGCGGCGGCGGAGATGGCATCAAGATTGCGTGCGCTGGGGGCTGGTGCGGCTCAGGCGAAGACATTCCACGCGGCGGCGTTGCGCCAGTTGATCTACTTTTGGCCGCGCATAACAGGTTCACAGTTGCCAACGCTGTCGCCGCACAAAGCCCCGCTCATTGCGGCTGCGGCCAGCAGGGTTGGGATCCGCACCGACAAGCTGGTGATTAGGGACTTAGCGGCCGAAGTGGAGTGGGCGAAGGTGTCAATGGTGGCGCCCGCGGACTATCCGCAATATGCGCGCCGCATGGGGCGGGTGGCGCCGGCTGATTTGGATGTTGAGGAGTTCCCAAGGTTCTTTGAAGCCTATGAGCAGGCGAAGGAAGACAGGGGCGCGATTGACTTTGAGGACGTCCTGCTGCTGACCTGCGGGATGCTGGAGGAGCGGGAGGACGTGGCGGCGGCTGTCCGCTCCAGATATCGCAGCTTTGTGGTGGACGAATACCAGGACGTCTCCCCCGTGCAAAACCACCTGTTGGACCTGTGGCGTGGTGGGCGTTCCGACCTGTGCGTGGTTGGTGACGTTGCGCAGACTATCTACTCGTTCACAGGTGCAACGTCGCGGTACCTGGAGGAGTTCCCCAAGCGGATGAAGGGAGCGCGCGTGCTGGAGCTGGTGCGTGACTACAGGTCGACACCACAGGTTGTGGCGTTGGCGAACCAGGTGGTGGAGCAGTCGCGCGGCATGGATGGTACGGCGAAGGTACGGGGGTTGCCGGGTTCGGTGCGCTTGCAGGCGCAGCGCCCCTCAGGGCCGGCCGTCACGTTCCAGAAGTACGGCACCGACGAAGATGAAGCGCGCGCGGTGGCCCAGAAGGTGGTGGAGTTGAAGGCATCCGGCGTGCCACACAGTGAGATTGCGGTTCTCTACCGGGTGAACGCTCAATCGGAAGCATTGGAGGAGGCGTTTGAGGACGCGGGGGTGCCCTTCCAAGTCCGCGGGGGAGAGAGGTTCTTCGACCGTGAAGAAGTGAAGCGGGCCATGGTTTTGTTGCGCCAGCAGGCCAGGGTGCGGTCGCTGGCGGGGCAGCCCGCTGAGCCGCTCGAGGAAATGGTGGCCGACGTCGTCGGTTCGCTGGGGTGGAAAAAGCAGGCGCCGGCGGCCGCGGGGGCCGTGCGCGACAGGTGGGCCAACTTGGATGCGCTTTTGGAGATGGCGCGTGCGAACCCTTCGCAGAGTTTGGACCAGTTCGTCCAAGAGCTGGAGGAGCGTGCGGTGGCTAAGGCGGCGCCGGCGGTGGACGGCGTTGTGTTGTCGACGCTCCATGCCGCAAAGGGGCTGGAGTGGGATGCTGTCTTTCTGATCGGAGTCAGTGAGGGGTTGCTGCCATTCTCGTTGGCTCAAACCCCAGAGGCGGTGGAGGAGGAGAGGCGGCTTCTCTACGTTGGGGTCACCCGTGCAAGGGAACATTTGGCCATTTCATACGCCCTTTCCCGAACCGCGAACCGCAGAGGAACACGGGCGGTCAGCAGGTTTGTGGCCCCGATGTGGCCGAAGGAAGCCAGCCGTCGTGGGCTCACGGATTGGAGTAGCGCACCCAAGGTGAAGAGCGCTGACGTGACGAAGGCCTTCTTGGAGTCCAGCGACGAAGCGACGGTGGAGTTGTTTCAGGAGTTGCGCGAATGGCGACTCGGCGTTTCGAAAGAGCTGGAGAGGCCAGCGTTTACCGTCCTGCCGGATGCAACCCTTCGGGACATCGCGGACGCGAAGCCGCGCACGTTGAAACAACTGGGTGCTCTTCGCGGGATCGGCGCGGTGAAGCTGGAGGCGTGGGGGACACCCATATTGCGGATCGTCAGGGAGTACCTGGACGTGTAGGGGTGTGGGCCTTCTCAAGCCTAAAGGCGACGCCGGTCAAGCCGCCGTTTCCTTTCCGTTCTTGGTGGGTGTTTGCAGGGGAGGGCCTGACTCTCGGTCTCGCTCCGAGGCACCCGCGGGTGTGCCCGCCGGAGCAATGCCCGGGCCCACCGATGTGGGGCCCGCGGGTGTGCCCACCGAAGCCGCGCCCGCGCCCGCCGGTGCAGTCCCCGCGCCCGCCGGCTGGTGGAGCTCGAGGTTCGAAAGACGCTCCGAAGAGCACGTACACCGCGGATGCGGCGTCCACCTCTGCGTCTGAACCCCGCCCATCGTCACTGTCCACGACTGCGACGGCCCACCTATCCGCCCAAGGGGCTCCACATCCCCCTGAAGCGGGCGACTGGACGCAACGGCTTCAACCATGGCCACCGTTAGGCCCGCAGCCGCCATCGCTAAATAATCGGGCGCGGCCGCCGCAGGAGCCGCCGCCATCGCAAACGCCGCCTTCGCCCACAGCGGCTGCGCATCCTGTTTATGCAGGTCAACGCACAACGCGCACGCCGTCACCCCCGGCGCAATGAGCGGCCCCACCGTCACCGACTGGTTATCTTGTGTAACCGGCAGATGGGTCCTGTCCTGGGAGAGCAACCGCCCCATTGTGCCGTGGTCCCAGGCTCGCCTGCCGCAAACAATGACCAGGTCAGGCTCCGTTATGGCGCCGACGCGGACCTCGGGGTGCTGTTTGAGGATCTGCGCCCGTAACGCCGTCTGGCGCACCAAACCCGCAGCCTGATTCGAGTACGCACTTTCCACGCTTGCATCCACACTGGTCCTGTCCTGAATATCCAGCGCCGCAACCCCGCTGCCCGCCAGCAGCCGCGCCACACGTGCACCCACCGCATCCAACCCAACGACGCGCACATGCAGGTGTGCGAGGGCGTTGACCGACGACGCCAGCAACCCCGCCGCATCTAGGTACCCAAGCAGTTCCCGCTGCTTCTTAGTCACCCGGGTAGTGCGCCGCGACCGCCCCTGAGTACGTGGGCGAGGCACCCTCATCCCTTGAACCCATGCGACATCCGCCGCGCTTAAGTTCGACAGAATAACCATGGAGTCAGGCCGTGAACCGACCTGCAGAACCCCCGGACTCAGTTCGTGAACGAACGTGTCTGGACGCAGTTTCTCCACCCTTAGACCACCCTTTTCTTGGAAGTGAGTTGGTTGAGGGACCGCGACGCGGATCCCTCGTGAACTACCTTCCCCCAAGAAGAGCTACCCCGAGGCCCACAACGGGAAAATTGTGGATAACTGAGGCTTGTGGACGGGGCTGGGGAAACCTCAGCTTCCGCCCTCGTCCCCCTTTTCATTGGTGCCCCGCTGGTCTTTCGGAACGCCCTCGTCAAACCCCAATGTCCCGTCCAACAACGCGGACAATTGGGCGTCGAGGTCGGACAACTCCGGGTCCGACTCCGGCTCCTCAAAGAACGAATCTGGGTCCGCCAGCTGTGCCGCAGTTGGCACGCGATCAGGGTGGGACCACAGCGCGTCGCGCGCGTCCGCACCGGAACGTTCCGTGACCATCCGGAAAATCTTGGCGGCACCACGCGTTTGGCGAGGGCGCAAATCCAACCCAACCAACTGGCGCAACAGGCGCTCCGCATTCGAGCCGGTCACCCGGCGGCGGCGCATCATCTCCGCCAGC
Source organism: uncultured Actinomyces sp. (assembly GCA_964344825.1). Classification (GTDB taxonomy): domain Bacteria; phylum Actinomycetota; class Actinomycetes; order Actinomycetales; family Actinomycetaceae; genus Scrofimicrobium. The sequence continues at coordinate 2,512 of CAYFOT010000031.1, read as the reverse complement.
TTCGACGCCTGGGGCAGGTACGGCGCGACCGCATCCGACGAGACAACTTCCACCCACCCCTCAATGAGGGCCAGCAGCGTCTCAAGGCGTTCCTGCGCGCGGGCCTGGTCCTCCGTGGGCTCGTTGGAGAAGACACCGCTGCTCATAGCGGCTTCCAGCGATTCCGGGTTGGACGGGTCAATCGACCGGGCCGCCTCCTCAATCGCGTCCTCATCCAGCGTGATCTCCCGCGCGTACTTCATGATCGCGATGTGGAGGTCGTGGCGCAGCCACGGGACCGAGGCAAAGAGGCGCGCGTGCGCACATTCGCGGGCCGCAACGAACTGCACGATCTCCTCATAGGGCACGTCCAGCCCCTCCGCGAACGCTGCCACATTCGTTGGAACCAGGGCCGTAACCGGCGACTCCGTGAGCGGCAGCCCCGCGTCCGAGCTCCCCAACGCCTCCTTCGCCATCTCCGACAACGCCTGGCCAATCTGGGCCGCAAACGCCATTGCCCCCATCTTCGGCATCGCAGCCGACAGTGACTGCGCCAAACCCGCCATGCCGTCGGGCATCCCGTAGTCACCGGCGTCCAACTGCGAACTCATCGCATCGGCCATCGCCCTGGACGCGTTCTCCGCGATCGGGTTACAAATCTCTTTCCACTCAGGCAAAGTCTGGTCAATCCACTCCACCCGCGTCCACGCCTCCCGCGGGATGCCCGGTGCGACCATGGAGGTCGCCGGGTCCAGCCACAGGTCCGCAACAGACAGGGCCTGGCGCACCGACTGCGCCTCAGCCGCACCCAGCCGCGGGTCCCCCGCCTGGTAGGCGTTTTGGCGCGACATCTCCTCCACCATCCGCCAGTTCACCGGGTCCGTCGAGGAGTTCATGAGGAACCGCATCTGCCCCATCGCCTGCGCCATCGCTCCCGGCGTGTTCATTCCGGGCAGATTTGACAGGGCCGACAGGTCAAACCCCCGCGCCCGCATCGCCTCCGCCGCCTCATCGGCCCCCGTGGATCCCAGGAAGGATTCGAGGAACTGTTTCAGCATGTCTTCACTGTTCCCGCCGTCTTCGGGAATCGGTGCATTCTCGTCCATAAACTCCACCCTACTTGGCCGGTGTGGCGCTGCGATACGCCCTCGGCGCAAACAGTGCACAATTGGCTGATGGAGATTTTCGAACGGATGCCCGCGGAGGAGCCAGCGCCCTCGGAACTGAAGAGGGACCGTGCCGTGAGGCGGTTGTTGTGGGCGATGGTCGCGGTGATTGCCGCCCTCGCCATTGCGGTTGGCGCGGCATGGATACCGGTGGCGTACGTGATCCAGTCGCCGGGCCCCACGGTGAACGTCCTGGGTTCGCAAGGGGACACGCCCGTGTTGGAGTTGGCGCAGTCGGGGGACGAGGGCGTTTTTGAGTTTCCCGAGGACGGTGGGAGCGAGGGCGAGCTGCTGATGGTCACCGTCTCCAGCCTAGGCGGCCCGGGGTCGACGACGCGGTTGGGAAATGTGGTGGCGGCGTGGTTCTCGCCCGCTCGGACGGTCGTGCCCTATTCGGACCTGTATGCGCCGGAGACGACCGCGGAGGACGTGGCGGAGGCCGGGGCCGCGCAGATGCAGTCCTCGCATTCCGCGGCGTCGATTGCCGCCTTGGAGTATTTGGGCGTGCCGATGGAGACGACGATGACGATCGCGGGGTTCTCGGAGGGGAGCAAGGCCGCGGATGTCCTAAAGGTTGGGGATGTCCTTGAGTCGATCACGACGCCTGACGGCGTGGTCCATCCCGTTGACAGGCCGTCGGTGCCGTTCCGCGTGCTGGAGACGGTGCCGCCTAGGTCCGTTTTGAAGGTCACGGTGCTGCGGGGCCAGGAAGAAGTGACCGTGGATGTGCCAACTGTCGCCGCGGCGCAGGTTGGCGTGAAGCCGGCGGAGGACGAGGACGGGGACGCCCCTTCGGACGAGAACGACCCTGACCCCTCCGATGACGGTTCTGGTGACGGCGCCCCGGACACCTCGGAGGACGCCCTCGATCCTTCCGACGGGGACGCCCCTGGCACTTCGGACGAGAGCGAAGACCAAGAGACCTCCTCGCGCATGGGCATCTACTTGACGGCTGACACGGACTTGCCGCTCGACGTCACCATCCACTTGGAAAAGATCGGGGGGCCGAGCGCAGGTCTGGCATTCGCCCTCGGAATCGTCGACGAGTTGACCCCCGGCGGCATCATTGGTGACGACATCGTTGCGGCGACTGGCGCCCTCGACTTCGCGGGGAATGTGGTGCCGATCGGTGGTGTGAAGCAGAAGATGTATGGGGCGGTGCGCGATGGGGCGAAGTGGTTCCTCGCTCCCGTGGACAACTGCGAGCAGGTGGTGGGGAACATTCCCGATGGCCTAGATGTGATCGCGGTGTCTACGCTCACGGGCGGGGTAGACGCGGTTCAGGCTATAGCGGACGGTGACACCGCGGGCTTGCTGCGGTGCGGAACCAGCAGGTAGTTGCGGGAACACACCAAGGCCCCGCGGGC
>CAYFOT010000030.1:0-18905 GCA_964344825.1 uncultured Actinomyces sp. | reverse complement strand
CCAGCAAAAGCAATGGCCCGGGCGCCGCTGAAACCAGCGATACACCCGGGCCACCGACGCCAGCGCGTCTATTGTGCGGCCAACGCCTCCACCGGAGACACCGAGGATGCCTTCCGCCCTGGCAGCACCGAAGCCGCCAGCGCCGCAAGAACCGCAACTGCAACAATCACTGCCCACTGCCCCCAGGGGACCGCAATGACGTAGTTCGCCGTACCTATCGGCAGGGACATGAACCCAACGATCCCGAAATAGGCCCCGGCAAGGAGCCCTGCCACCGTCGAAACACCAGCAATAAGGAGCGCCTCCCAAGCGAGCATCGCGCGAACCTGCTTCTTCGTCATCCCAAGGGCACGCAACAACCCGTTCTCCTTCGTGCGTTCCGCCACCGACAGCGACAACGTGTTCGTCACGCCAACCAGTGACACCAGCACCGACACCGCAAGCAACGCCACGACCACCATCACAAGAATGTTGACGATCTGGTCGATCGCCGCGCGCAGTGCAACTGATCCGTCAACTCCCAGGTCGGGGCCCATCTCTTGGATTTCACCAACAACCGTCTGGTAACTGTCGGGTTTTGCCAACTTCATCCAGGCCTGCATTGGGACCAGGGCTCCAGCGAATTCCTCCGCCGTGGTTCCATTGACCACGAAGCGCGTCCCGTCGGAAAGCGTGTTATCCACGACTGCCGTCAAGGTTCTGCATTCTTCATTTACACATACTTCAACTTGGTCACCTGTTGCCGCCTGCCATTCTCGAACCGTGATTTGGCCATCTTCCGGCATAGAGACGTCATTGCGCGCAATGGCATCCAAACCGGTTCCGTCCACTAGAACACCGCTGTTGGAAACGGTGCCATCCCCACTGGACATGCTCACTTCAACCGGGGCACCCGGAGCCACGACCGTCGCGTCGGCGTCTTTGCTCTCCAGGAGGGCAGCAACCTGCTCGGGCGTGAAGCCCGAGGGCGGTGCGGTCACGACCAGATCCACCGGCGCCGATGCGTCCAGTGTCGTCGATGCCGTGACGCGCAACGATTGCGCGCCCAGAGTCACCATGGAAATCAGCGCGACACCAATGAAAATCGCGATGCCTGTGGCTGCTGTGCGGCCCGGGGCGCGTGCAGTATTTGCCGCTGCTAGGCGAATGCCCTCTGAACGCCCTAAACGCCCCACGGCCCGCGTCAGGAGCGGGATAACCGCGGACAGAAAAACGATAAGCGCCGAAACGGTCAGCACTGCGCCCAGCAGCACCAATGGGAAACGCGAAAGCTTGTCGTCCTCGCTGCCGCCCGCGAAGGCACCCAGCGCGGTAACGACCGCTAAGGCCACCGTGAAGACACCTGAAATAATCCCGATGATCACCTGCTTGCGCCCCATCTCCGCGACTGTGGAAACCTGCCCGGCGAGGGCGGTGACCGGTGAGACGCGCGATGCGTGCAGCGCGGGCCGTAGACCCGCAAGTAGCGTGAGAAGGGTGCCAACGGCGATCACCACCAGCGCCTGAGTGATGCTGACTGACGCCAACGCTCTGCCATAGCTGCCAACGACCCCTAGGCCGGAGGCAATTCCTGCGCCGCCGAAAACGCCGATGAAAACACCGACAGCAGAACCAATCAGTCCGACGGCTCCCGACTCCAGAACCATAAGCCTGCGCACCTGTTTGCCGGTCGCACCAACGACGCGTAGCAACGCCATCTCACGTTCCCTCTGGCGGAAGATCACCTGGAATGTCGTGCCCACAACGATCATCGCGACCGCGGCCGAAATCACCGGGAACAGCAAAAGCATGATCGTAAGACCCGCCTGGCTGGCATTTATGGACCCGAGGGCCTCGTCCACAGCCGCGCTCCCCGTCTCCACATCTATTCCGGCCACACCGCTCTTCTCAAGCGCACTGTCGATGGCGCTCACAAGTTCCTGTTGCTGCGCTACGGATGGCTTGTCTCCGGCGGCAACCAGAAGCTCGGATGGCTCCCACTCGGGGGCCAACACCCTCATCGTTTCAGCGCCGACCAGTAGATCTTCAGCCCGCAGCCCGATGTTGGTGCCGGAATTCCCCGTGACGCCAACAACCTGCAACTCATGTGGGGTGCCTTCCACATCGTTCACGGACAAGGTGGATCCAACGTCCACCCCAAGACGCTCTGCCGCGGAGCTGGACACCAGTGCTTGGTTCACGCCCGATGGCATTTCGCCACGTTCAAGGCGTCGGACGCGCAGCGTCCCATCTTCTACTATCCCCGTGGGGATCCACGCTGAAGACGTGGCAGAACCCGACTGCTCAAAACCCGTGTAGCCCATTGGGTAAACCTGGGTGACCCCCGGGACGCCCTCGACCGTATCCATCACGTTCGCGAGGCTCAGAAAATCGGCTTCATCTTGGGTCTCTAGGGCACCGTAGTCGAGGGTCACAACGGCTGCAACGCCCTCGTAATCCCCCGCCACCTGGTCCCGGATGCCGCGGTTCAACGCGCCCCCGAAGACTAGGGAAGCCGCAACAAACGCCACGGAAATCGCAACCGCAAGCAGCGTGGCGACATACCGGCGTGAGTGGTGCGCCAGATTGGCTTTGACTAAAGGAAGCATTAGGAGACCCTCTCCAAATCCTCAGGGGTCGGCTGCCACAGGTCAGCCGCGACTTTGCCGTCCTTGACCACAATCACGCGGTCACTGCGCAAAGCCACGGCATGGTCGTGCGTAACCATGATTACGGTCTGTCCCAAATCGTCCACCGCTGCGCGCAGAAGCATCAGGACCTCATCGGTCGAGGCCGAATCCAAGTTGCCAGTCGGCTCATCCGCCACCACGATCGCGGGGGCGGTGACGAGGGCGCGCGCCAACGCAACCCTCTGCTGCTGCCCACCGGACAACTGCGCTGGCAGATGGTGGAGACGCCCCTCAATACCAAGGCTGTGAACGATCATTTGATAGAGATCCTCATCCACCTTATGACCGGCAAGCCGGCTTGGAAGCAGGATGTTCGCCTTGGCGTCCAATGTGGGAATCAGGTTGAAACTTTGGAATACGAAGCCGATGCGGTCTCGGCGAAGCCTTGTCAGTCTGTCATCCGACAGGGATGAGAGCGCAACGCCCTCCAGCTCCACGGTGCCGGACGTGATGTCATCTAGACCCGCAAGCACGTTCAGCATCGTGGACTTGCCGGAACCGGACGGTCCCATGATCGTCGTTAGCTGCCCTTTGTAGAAGCCAACGGAGACGTCGTCCAGGGCGAGGACGGCAGTCTCCCCCTTTCCGTACTGCTTGGTAACGTTGCGCAACTGCGAAACGGGCGCCGTCCCGAGCGCGGGGTTCGGCTGCGTGCCAATTGTCGGAATTCCAGGGCTTATGTGTGAACGTATTTCTGTCATGCCCTTGAGCATGCCACCATCGGCTCCGCCCCCACATGGGGGATTCCCCTGGTTTATCCCTAATCAGCCTGAGGAACCCCTCACCATCACTGGTTTGCGTGGTCTTCTTCACTTTCCGACTGGACGCTCACGACGTCCCTGTACCACTCGGTTAGCGTCTCATCGTCCGTGTCTAGCCACTCTCCGGCACCCTTCCCTCGTTCGGTGGAGCCCGCAGAGAACGCGAAGTCGTCACCGTGTTGGCGGATGCCGCGCCGGACGCCCTCGTCAATCGCAACGGACGCATAGCGCCGACGCAAAATCATCGGGTCGGTGGAGAGGTCCTTCCACCAGGCAACCATTAGCAGCACCAGAATGATGGCGAATGGGAGCGCAGATATGGTGACTAGTGCTTGAAGCGCACTCACGGTCTCCTCTCCCCCGGCCAGCAGCAGCGTGATGGCGGACGCGGAAAGAGCCAGCCCCCACACCGCAGACATCCGTTTCTTCGGCCGCGGCCTACCACTTTCCGCGATGGTCGCCATGACTAAGGATGCGGAGTCTGCGCTGGTCACGAAGAAGATGACGAGGGCGATCATGGCGATCAACGAAGCCACCGTTGTAAAGGGCAAGTTCTCAAGGACCTTGAATAAGTACTCTTGGCTGGCGCCTGCCTCACTGATACCCACCCCTTGGGACTCAAACCAGATCGCAGTCCCGCCTAGGGTGGAGAACCACAGAAGGCAGACGATTGAAGGAATGATGATCACGACCGTGACGAACTCTCGCAATGTTCGCCCTCGCGATATTTTCGCGATGAACATGCCAACGAAAGGCGTCCACGACACCCACCATGCCCAGTAGTACGTTGTCCAACTCTCCATGAACTCTGCCGATTCCGGGCTGGAAGACGCGGACATCGTGAGCATCGGCCCCAGGTCCGACACGAACGCGACCAGCGAGGACGGAATGAAGTTCAAAATGAACAACGTCGGCCCCGCAATGAAAACGAAGAGGGCGAGGCCGATGGTCAGCCCCATGTTTATGTTCGACAAGATACGAATCCCGCGCTTCACTCCGGAGACTGCGGAGAGGATGAACAGGACCGTCATGATCACCATGAATGAAACGAGGACGCCGTTTCCAAAAGGCCCAAGTCCGGTGACGATCTCTGCGCCCTGACTGATCTGCAGGGCGCCCAGCCCCAACGAAACCGCGGTGCCAAACAGTGTCACAAGGATCGCGAAGATGTCGACGACCCGTCCAAAAGGTATCGCTAGTCGCTCCGAGAAAATGGGGGTGAAGACGGCGGAAATAAGCGGGGAACGCCCTCGACGGTACGCCGCGTACGCTATTGCCCCGCCCACCAGACCGTAGTAGGACCATGCCATGGGCCCCCAGTGCAGCAGCGTCTGTGCCATAGCCGCATACATTGCCGGAGAGGTTCCGCCCTCCAACTCAAAGGCCGGCGGGACGTTCAGGAAGAACTGGAGCGGCTCATAGGGTCCGAAGAACAGCAGTCCGATGCCCATGCCCGCTGAAAAGAGCATGGCAATCCAGGAACCTGTCGAGAATTCCGGTTTCTCATCGTCTGTCCCCAGCCGGATGTTGCCCGTGTAGGAATAGCCCACCACCAGCATGTATATGAAGACGGAAATCGTCAGTGCCGTAAAGAACCAGCCGGTGTTCAGGGATACCCAATGGACGCCGGCATCGGCTGCCCGCCCTAGCCCTTCAGAATCCACCAGCCCAAAACCAACCAGCGCAACGATGACTGCCAGGGCGATGCCGAACACCCACCAATCCGTCCGGAAGCGCTTGTCATTTTCGTCAACCGCGATTCCGGGGAGGAGAGCCGGGTGCAACGCGCCATTGGCGGCGACAAGGTCACGAAGATTGCGTTGGCGGGTTCGTTCCGCGTCGGATGTGCCGACTGTCCTCCTCACCGATTTCCCTAGGTCTTCTGCCGAATCTTCAGTATCGTCGGCTTGGATCTTCGAGTTTTTGCGCAAACGCATAGACTTCAGTGATGTAGACAGCCCTTCTGCAAGGGTAGGCCCCCACCTCAGGGACCCCGGGGTCATTACTCCCGTCCCTAACGCAAGGAACGCAGTGAAGCGGATCACCGACTTCATTGCGTCTCCCCCAGAATAGCAAAGTGAAGTTAAAGCGCAAGATCAGCGCCAGTTCGTGTATCCGCCCACACCACTTGGGGAAGGTGATCAGGGGGCGAGAGAATGGAACATATGACTACTGAAAAGAACCTTCGTCCTCGTACCCTATTCTTCGATGTCGACGGCACTCTGGCAGACCACGGGCTTCCGGTCTCCCCTGCTGTTCGCGATGCCATCCGTCGGGCACGTCGTAACGGACACCTCACGTTCCTGTGCACGGGCCGCAGTGAAGCGGACGTCCAAGACTACGTGCGTGCAATCGGGTTCGACGGTGAAGTCACGAATGCGGGTGCATACGCGAAGGTCGGGGATGAGTCGATATTGGAACGCAAGATGACCGAAGACCAGGCAGCCCGCCTCATCGACTACATGACGGCGCTGGGCGTTGGCGTGATGGTTCAAACCAACGACCAAACCTATGCCGACCAGAAGACGGTCGACCTGACGGTCCTCCACGATGAGGCATACCGCGCGGAGAGGCTGGCCAAGAGTAAAGCCAGGGGTGAAATAGACCAGGACGCGACCGAAGGAAATACCGGCGTCCCGACGTTTGCAGAGTGGGCGCAGACGTTCCCACGCCTGGACAAAGTGGACCCAACTGAGGTCGTCAAGGTCATTTTCGTGAGTGACAGGGTTGAGGACATGGAGAAGATCCAGTCCGAAATCGGGGATGAGTTCCAGGTGGTTCCCGGCAGCATTCCATTCACGGGTGGTTCTTCTGCAGAGATATGTGTCGCTGGCGTGAACAAGGGTTTCGGGATCATCAAGGTGCTGGAGCACCTGGGCTTGGATATTGAGGACGCGATTGGTATCGGGGACAGCTGGAATGACCTAGAGATGTTCCAGATGTGTGGCCTGGGCGTCGTTATGGCGAACGCCGACCCGGAACTGAAGAAGCACGCGGACATGGAGACCGCAAGCGTCCAAGAGGACGGCGTGGCCCGGGCTCTTGAAGCCTTGGGTCTGGTGTAGTCCGCCCACGCCTCCTTCCGCATTCCAACTTCAAAGGAACCCCATGAGCACTGAGACTGCTGTCGCTACCCGCCTAACCGATTCGGTTGAGGAAGAGGGTTACCGCAGGAGACTTAGTGCCCGCCACGTCCAGATGATCGCTTTGGGCGGGGCCATCGGGACCGGTCTCTTTTATGGGTCGGCTGAGGCGATCCAGCTGGCGGGCCCCTCTATCCTTTTGGCGTACCTGATCGGTGGCGCGGTTGTGTTTCTGGTGGTGCGTGCGCTTGGCGAAATGTCGGTTGCGGAGCCGGTCCCCGGAGCCTTCAGTTACTACGCCTATAAGCACTGGAGCCCGAAAGCCGGTTTCGTTGCCGGGTGGAACTACTGGTTCACGTACGTTGCGGTGTCCATGGCGGAGTTGGCCGCGGTTGGGGAGTTCGTTAACTATTGGCTCCCGGGGTTCCCGAAGTGGCTGACCGCCGCATTTTTCCTGGTTGTAATCACGGGTGCGAACCTGTTGACGGTCAAGGTATTCGGGGAGTTTGAGTTTTGGCTTGCCCTTATTAAAGTTCTGGCGGTAATCGGGATGATCGTCTTCGGATTGGTCATCGTGATCCTTGGCTTGAAAACCCATGACGCGTCCGTCGCTCCATCCTTCAATCACCTGGTTGACCAAGGCGGGTTCTTCCCCAATGGGTTGTTGGGCACCACGATGGCCCTTGTCGTCGTCGCGTTTTCCTTCGGCGGTAGTGAGCTGGTCGGCGTAGCCGCGGGCGAGGCCAAGAACCCCGAACGCACCATCCCCAAAGCAATCAACCAGGTGATCATCCGCATCCTCATCTTCTACATCGGCGCGCTGGCCGTCATCATGGCTGTGATCCCCTGGAACACCATCGACGGCTCCATGAGCCCGTTCGTCCAAATCTTCGACACGTTAGGTATTCAGGGCGCCGCGCACATACTGAACTTTGTCGTCATCACGGCAGCCGTGTCTGTGTATAACTCCGGGTTGTACACAAACGGGCGCATGCTCTACACGCTTTCCAAGCAGGGTAACGCCCCAAAGTTCCTCTCCCGCATGTCCGCCAATGGGCAGCCGTGGGCGGGAATCCTGGTGTCTTCACTGGTCACCGTCTTCGCAGTGGTTGTCGTCATGCTCTGGCCGGATTTCGCGTTCGTGTTCCTCATGGGACTGGCGACATTCGCGGTTGCCGCGTCCTGGGTAATGATCACGTTGACGGAGTACAGGTTCCGCCACGGGCTCTCCCCCGCTCAGCGAGCCGACCTCAAGTTCCCCCTTCCCGGCGGCGACCTCGCTACGGTCGTCATCTTGGCGTTCATGGCTACGGTGTTCGTCCTGATGCTTTTCTCCCCCGCGTTCCGTCTGGCTGCGCTGCTTGGGCCACTTTGGATCGCGTTCCTTCTTGGCGCCTACCGCGTCTTCCACCAAAAGCGCACAAAGGTCGCCTAGGTTCTGGGTAGATTCTTCGGGGCGAGGGCGAGGGCGACGCGCGACGGTGTGGGCCGCCCTCGCCCTCGTACGTCCGCTGCCCGGCGCCCCCGTGACCGCCGCCCCGCCCTCGCCCTCGTACGTCAAGTCGCGCGGATCACGATGGTGGACGTGGGCAGCTTCGCGGTGGGCGCGCGGTTAGGGTTGGGTACTGGGCCAAGTGCCCTCGGTATTGTTCAGTGCAGACCAGAATCGGTGGACTCTAATGACGACACAAGAAAAGCAGGAAAAATCCGCGGCAGAGGTCGAAACCGACCCGTACCCCAACGTGCCCAAAGCGTGGTACAACATTGCTGCCGACCTGCCAGAACCCATCCCACCACACCTGAATCCGGGAACGGGTGAGCCAATCACGGTGGAGGAACTTCAGGGCCTGTTCCCGCGTGCGTTGGCGGAGCAGGAGCTCTCCACGGAGCGTTACATTGAGATCCCGGAAGAGGTGCGCAAGGTTTACTCCACGTGGCGCACCACCCCGCTGCGTCGCGCTGAACGCCTTGAGAAGGCCCTAGGGACGAAGAGCCGGATCTACTACAAGTTTGAGGGCGCCAGCCCCGTTGGAAGTCACAAGCCGAACTCCGCGATTGCTCAGGCGTACTTTAACTCTGAAGAGGGCATCACGAAGCTCACCACGGAAACGGGTGCGGGACAGTGGGGAAGCTCCCTGGCGCTGGCCGGGACCATGTTCGGCGTTGAGGTTGAGGTGTGGCAGGTAAAGGCGTCGTATGAGTCGAAGCCGTACCGCCGCCATCTGATGGAACTCTACGGGTCCCAGGTGCACTCCAGCCCCTCGGAGCTAACCGAGGCGGGTCGCGCTATTTTGGCAGAACAGCCGGACACAAGTGGATCGCTGGGAATGGCTGTTTCTGAGGCGGTGGAGGTCGCTCTGAATGACCCCCAGGCCAGGTACGCTTTGGGATCGGTACTGAACCACGTCGTTTTGCACCAAACGGTGATCGGCCAGGAAGCGTCCCAGCAGTTGAAGGACTTGGGTGAAGGCGCACCAGATGTCGTCATCGGTTGCGCCGGTGGTGGCTCCAACCTGGCGGGTCTTGCGTTCCCGTTCTTGAAGGATGTTCTCTCCGGGGAAGCGGAAACCAAGGTGATCGCGGCGGAGCCAGCGGCGTGCCCGTCGCTGACGCAGGGTGAGTACCGTTACGACCACGGTGACTTCTCTGGAATGACGCCGCTTCTGAAGATGTACACGCTGGGTAAGGACTTCGTGCCGAACCCAATCCACGCCGGTGGCCTGCGCTACCACGGCATGTCGCCAGCGCTCAGCCACACGGTGAAGTTGGGGCTGGTTGACCCGGTTGCGATTGAGCAGGATGACGCGTTCAACGCTGGAATCCTCTTTGCCCGCACCGAAGGGATCGTCCCGGCGCCGGAATCAACCCACGCTCTGGCTGCAGCCATTGATCACGTGCAGAACTCCGATGAGGAAGAAGTTATCGTGATCGGCCTTTCAGGGCACGGACAACTGGATCTGCCTTCCTACGCGGCATTCGTTCCCGAATATCAGGATCCGTCCGAAAAGAAGTAACCCGGTTTAAGCGCCTAAGGCTGCCAGCCCTCCCTTTCGGCTGGCAGCCTTTGGTGTTTAAGCCCTACAGCTCAGTGATCTCCTCATGCCACTGCTGCAGGGAGCGCACCCCCTGGGTGCCCCGCAGGTACTCCGCAATCCCCAGAGCCGCCATATTCGCCTCCGACGTCGTTGTAACGTATGGGACCTTCGCGCGGATAGTGGCCTTACGGATGTAGGAGTCGTCATGGCGAGACTCCGGGCCCGCCGGCGTATTGATCACCAACTGCACATCCCCATTCAGGACAAGGTCCGCGATGTTTGGGGAGCCTTCATGCATTTTGTTGACGACCTCGGACGCGATCCCGTGCTCAGCCAGGTACTGTGCGGTTCCGGATGTTGCCAACAGTCTGAAACCCGCCCCGACTAGAGTACTTGCCGACGACAACAGGTTGTCCCCCGGACTTCCAAGCCCCGTGTCGATACGGTCCCTTGGCGCCACAGTCACCAGAACAGTGCCGGATGTCGGCAGAGCCGCAAGCGCCGCGTCCTCCGCCTTGAAGAACGCCAATCCCGGGTACGTGGAAATCCCCAGGACTTCACCCGTGGATCGCATCTCCGGCCCCAGCAGGGGGTCCACCTCCGGGAACATGTTGAAGGGGAACACCGCTTCCTTGGCGCCGAAGTAGGGGACCTTCCTCTGGCGCAATCCAAGGGACTCTAGGCTCTCCCCCAGCATCAGCCGGGTCGCCAAAGACGCCATGTTTACGTCGCATACCTTGGACACCAGTGGCACCGTGCGTGAGGCGCGCGGGTTCGCCTCCAGCACGTAAACGACGCCACCCAAAATCGCATACTGAACGTTGATTAGGCCGACGACGCCCAGCTCAACCGCAATCCGGGCCGTGTAGTCCCTAATCGTCTCTAACTCCGTCTCCGGAATCGTCACGGACGGAACCACGCACGCGGAGTCCCCGGAGTGAATCCCCGCGTACTCAATGTGCTCCATCACCGCCGGCACGAACGCGTCACGCCCATCGCACAGGGCGTCGGCCTCACATTCGAGGGCGTTCTCCAAGAACTGGTCAATCAAAATGGGCCGCTCCGGCGTCACGCCCTCCGCCGCGTCCATGTATTCGCGCAGCCGATCAACCTCATGGATGATCTCCATCCCGCGCCCACCCAGCACATACGACGGGCGGACAATCACGGGGAAACCAATGTCTTCAGCCGCCGCAACCGCCTCATCCGCCGTCACGACCATGTCCGATTTCGGCATGGGGATCTCAAGGCGATCCATCATCTCGCGGAACAGGTCGCGGTCCTCCGCCAGATCAATGGTCTCGGGACTGGTCCCAATGATTGGCACGCCCGCTTCCTTCAGGTCACGAGCAATATTCAGCGGCGTCTGCCCCCCAAACTGACAAACCACACCGCTTGGCTGTTCGCGTTCGACGATCGCCAGAACGTCCTCGACCGTCAGCGGCTCAAAGTAGAGCCGATCTGCGGTGTCGTAGTCCGTTGAGACCGTCTCCGGATTACAGTTCACCATCACCGTCTCCAGGCCCGCGTCGCGCAGGGTGTAGGCGGCGTGAACGCAGCAGTAGTCGAACTCAATGCCCTGCCCGATGCGGTTGGGGCCGCCGCCAAGAACCATGACGCGGTCTTTCTTGGGGGCGAGGGCGTCCGCGTCGGCGGGGTCGTCACCCGTTGGCGCGCCTTCCGTCGGGGCGAGGGCGTCCGCCTGCCCACGCCCATCAGTCGCGTCCGGACTGGCCTGCCCGGCGGCAGCGTCAACCGCGGCCGGGTTGTCCTCCTGCGCGGTGGCGTTGGCCGGTACGTACGTGGAGTAGTAGTACTCCGCGTCGGGAACGCCCGACACCGGCACGGCCTCGAACCGATGCGTGATGCCCTGGGCGATGCGCGCGGCCCGCACTTCGGCCTCGCTCACCTTCAGAAGGGATGCCAGATACGCGTCCGACAGCCCGCTTTCCTTGGCACGGCGAAGGACGGGGGTGGGAAGGTTCGCGAAGTCGCCCTCGTACTGCGCCACCTCTGCTTCCGCCTGCCAGACTTCCTGCATCTGCTCAAGGAACCACAGGTCAATGTCGGTTACGTCGGCCAATTCCTTGACCGTGACGCCGCGACGGAGCAGTTCGTAGAGTTCGTACTGGCGTTGCGAGGACGGCGCTTGGACCGCGTCCAACAGGTCAGACGTGGAGACCTCTGCGAGCGCCGCGACGCCCAGACCGTCACGCCCGTTTTCGAGGCTACGCACCGCCTTCCCGAGCGCCTCCTTGTACGTGCTCCCGATGCTCATCACCTCACCAACTGCGCGCATCTGGGTGCCAAGGCGATCCTGGGCAGCGGGGAACTTCTCAAATGCCCAACGCGCCATCTTGGCAACCACGTAGTCGCCGCTTGGGGTGTACTTATCCAGCGTGCCGTCACGCCAATATGGGATCTCATCCAGTGTGAGGCCCGCGGCCAGCAGCGTGGAGACCATCGCAATGGGCAGCCCCGTGGCTTTTGAGGCGAGGGCGGAGCTGCGGGAGGTGCGCGGGTTGATCTCGATAACCACGACCCTGCCGCTTTCGGGGTTATGGGCCATTTGGACGTTGGTTCCGCCGATGACGCCGACCTCACTCACAATCTTGTGCGCAATGTCTTGGAGGCGGCCCTGGAGTTCATCAGAGATGGTGAGCATGGGCGCGGTGCAGAAGGAGTCTCCGGTGTGAACGCCGACCGGGTCCACGTTCTCAATGAAGCAGACGGAGATCATCTGGTCTTTCGCGTCGCGGATGACCTCAACTTCTAGTTCCTGCCAACCCAGGATCGACTCTTCCACGAGGATCTGGTTGATTGGGGACGCCTGGATGCCGCGGGCGGCGACGGTCGCCATCTCGTCCTCGTCATCCACAAACCCGCCGCCGGTGCCACCCATGGTGTAGGCGGGGCGGACGACCATGGGATAACCGACCTCGTCCGCAAATGCGAGGGCGTCCTCCACCGTCGTGACCGTCTTGGACCGCGGCGTATCTACGCCGATCTCAGCCATGGTGCGCTTGAAGGTCTCCCGGTCTTCGCCACGCTCAATGACGTCACGGGTAATACCGATCATTTTGACGTTGTGTCGGCCCAGGATCCCCTGCTCTTCCAACTGCATGGATAGGTTAAGGGCAGTTTGGCCGCCGAGATTCGGCAGGAGCGCATCGGGCTTCGCCACCTCAATGACACGCTCAAGGCTTTCCACCGTGAGCGGCTCAATGAAGGTCTGATCTGCCATGACGGGGTCCGTCATGATGGTGGCAGGGTTGGAGTTTACAAGGGCCACCTCATATCCCAGGCCGCGCAGTGCTTTACAAGCCTGCGTTCCGGAATAGTCGAACTCACAGGCCTGCCCAATGACGATTGGGCCGGAACCAATGATGAGAACCTTGTTGATGTCGTCGCGTTTGGGCATTGTCCCCCCGTAGCGGAAATAGGTTCACGGCCCCTGGGGCAGTCGTTACCAACCTGCTTCGGGGCGGGTCGGTTAGAAGCATAGAACGCTGTCCGGCTGAGCGCATGGGATGACCATTCTTGAAACACGTGGACACAAATGCACAGTTAGGCACTATGGGGGCATACATACACTGACCTGCGGACTACCGCGTTAGTACTGAGGCGGACCGGTACGGAGAGCAGACAGGCGCGACATCGATCACACTGGACAAAATACATGACGAGTCATGTATATTTGGTTGTACAGGACTTAGTACCCATTGAGAGGATTCCCCATGTCTGACCTTCGTATCGCCGTAATCATTGGCAGCACCCGCCCGGGCCGTGTTGGACCGCAGGTTGCATCCTGGGTCGTGGAGCAGGCCAAGGACCGCCAGGCAACCTACGACCTGATCGACTTGGCAGACGTCAACCTCCCCTTCTTGGATGAGGCAATGCCGCCCAGCATGCACCAGTACCAGAATGACCACACCAAGGCATGGTCGGAGAAGATCGGCTCATACGACGGTTTCATTTTCGTCACCTCTGAGTACAACCACTCCTACCCGGCACCGTTGAAGAACGCGATCGACTACCTGTACAAGGAATGGAACAACAAGTCTCTCGGCCTCGTCGGCTACGGATCCCTGGGGGGCGCGCGTTCCATTGAGCACCTGCGTGGGATCGCAGCAGAGCTCCAGTTGGCCGATGTGCGCCAACAGCTCTCCTTCTCACTCTTCACTGACTTTGAGAACTTCTCCAAGTTCAACCCGGGCCCCCAACACAATGCAGCAGCACAGACCATGTTTGACCAAGTTGAAGCATGGGCGGGTGCGCTGAAGCCGCTGCGCAGCGCCTAGAGTCACGCCTCAACACACCGGACCGCACTGCACCGATGGAATACTCTAGGGCGGCGTTATATGCCTGGGAAGCCATGTTCCGCGCGACGACGAAGATCGCGCGGGACCTGGAGGCCGGCGAAGCCTGGGGTGAGTTAAGCCAGGCGGAGTACGGCGTGCTCTACACGCTTACTAAGCAACCGGAAGGCACGCGGATCTGCGACTTGGGGAAGGACGTCCTTCTCACGCAGACGGGACTCAGTCGGCTGGCTGCGCGTCTGGTAGAAAAAGGTTTGATTGAGCGGAGCCCCGACCCGCAAGATGGGCGCTCGGTGATACTGGCTCTGACAGAGGAGGGCCGCGCCGCCCAAAAGAGGATCGGACGCATTCACGCGCGGGAGATAACAGAAGAGATGACGAAGGTTCTGGGGGACGAACAACTCTTTGAACTGGGCACTCTCTGCCAGAGGCTCCTGGATCCAGCGGAAAACTAGATACGGGCAACCAGATACGGACATGGGCCGGTGGTCAACCCCACCGGCCCATCACCTATGCTCGCCTACGCCCAAGCGCGGGACATGGAACTACATGATCCCTTGAAAGGAGAACTTGAACACCATCTTCTCAGCGGGAATCAGGAACTCCTCATGCGGGCGCGCACCCCACGTGTTGTCCCCCGCCACGCCACGCCTGACCAGTGCCGGCCGAATGAACGTGTTGTGGATCGGCGGCAACTCATTGTGGTGAGCCGCAGACTCAATCTCAAACGGACTCCAATGCATCGCAGAGAACTCCATTGGAACCGGCGCCTCAAACCGCAGGCCAAAGCCCTTCCGGTCAGTGACTTCCGCCCAACGAACCCCGGAGTGGCTGCCCGCTTCCTGGGGTCGCAAGTACGGAGTCAGCTGGTCGGCAACTTTCTGCTGGTACACGCCAACACGTGCGCCAAGCCTCCGGTCCTCGTAGCTTTCCTCCGGTCCCTCGCCATACCAGGTGAGCTCAGACAGATCAGCATCAGCCTTGAACAGCATGCCGAACTCAGGCAAATCACCCAAGCCCTCACCCGGTATCAGCGTCAGCGTCACGTCAATGCGCCCATTCCCGTCCACCGCGTACTCCACCGTGGCCGTGCTCTCTGGCACCGTCGGCAGCAGGTAGGTATAGGTAACGATCGCCTTGTTGTCGCGTTCCTCAAGCGACGGGTTGTCCGGTGCCTGCTCATGCTTTGCGTAGCGCGAAGCCAGCAGCCACTGCCCATCTTCAAACGGCGCCCCCCAGCCTCTTTCGTTCGAGGTCGGGGCATGCCAAAAGTTCGGCATCGGCGATGACTTCAGCAGATCGCGGCCGCCATCCCCAGTCATCCCATAGCGGTATGACTGCATGCCGGCGTGGATGCGGGAGAACGAAACGGAGAACCGCTTTCCATGGATTCCAATGTTGTGGATACCGTTCACAACCGTCGGAGCGGGGGCTGCCGGTGCCGCCACATCGCCCTCGACCTGAATGACACCCTGCTCAGCTGCCACTTCGTACCCGGCGCGCTCCCACGGCTGATCCGAACGCAAACGGAAGGACACGTCCACCGTGTACTCCCCCGGCACGTTCGGAACCGTGATCGGCAGATCGTAAGTTTCCGTCTCACCGGGCGCAACGTCGGTTTCGAGGACGGCCTCTTCCAATACCTTCCCCTCCCGCGACAACGTCACCACGCACTCATACTCAGACGAGTTCGTGAAGTTGTACCGGTTGGTAAGGGTTAGACGAGTACCGTCCACTTTGCCGCGAAGACTCTGGTAGAGGT
The DNA here is from genome assembly GCA_964344825.1 of uncultured Actinomyces sp. Taxonomy (GTDB): domain Bacteria; phylum Actinomycetota; class Actinomycetes; order Actinomycetales; family Actinomycetaceae; genus Scrofimicrobium. The sequence continues at coordinate 3,276 of CAYFOT010000030.1, read as the reverse complement.
ACTTCACTTCCTGTATCCGAGGCGTCGGGGTGTGGTCGGCAAAGTAGATGCCGTTTCCGCAGAACTCCTCATCATGCGGGGCTTCCCTGTTGTCGCCGCCGTATCCGAAGAACTGATTCCCGTACCGATCCGTCAGCAAAATGGCCTGGTCTGCGAAGTCCCAGATGAAACCGCCCTGGTACAACGGATCTTTGTACGCCAACTCAACGTAACGGTCCACGGCACCAAAGGAGTTACCCATTGCATGCGCGTACTCACAAAGGATGAACGGCTTATCCCTGTTCTCCTTGAGGTACTCCTCCACATCGGCTGCAGTCGAGTACATTTCGGAACGCACATCCGTCGTCTCCGGGTAGCGCGGATCCCAGAAAACGCCCTCGTAATGAACTGGGCGGCTGTCCACGCTGCGGAAGTAGTCCGCGACCTTGAGGATGTCCGTGCCACCGAAGGACTCATTTCCACACGACCACATGACGATTGAAGGGTGGTTCTTATCCCTCTCATACATGTTCGCCGCGCGGTCCATCAGAGCTGGAATCCATTCCGGTTTGTCACCCGGAACAGCCTCATCGACGGACGTGTCGAAGAATCGGATACGATCCCAGAGCCCATGGCTTTCCAAGTTCATCTCGTCAATGACGTAGAAACCATACTGGTCGGCCAGTTCGTAGAAGAACGTGTTGTTCGGGTAATGGCTGGTGCGGATGGAGTTCAGACCTGCCTGCTTCAGCATGATCAGGTCGGCCTCCGTCTGCTCCCGCGTCATAACACGGCCATCAAGGCCGAACTCATGGCGGTTCACACCGACGAACACGACGCGTTCACCGTTGATCTTGAGCAGCCCGTCCTCGATCCCAAAGCGGCGCACGCCGACCTTCAGCGGGATGTATTCGAGGACGTTGCCGTCAGCGTCCGAAACCTCAACTTCCCCGGAATACAGGTGCGGGTCTTCGGCGCTCCACAGGTGGGGGTCGGTGAGGGTTAGGGTAAACCGCCCGTCCTCGCCCTTCTCCATGGGCAGACCCGCGAACGTTGCGTTCACGTCGCCTTCGCCGTCCAGTGCCACGTTGATTTTGACGAGGGCGGACGAAAGGTCGTCACTCACGTCAACGCCAACGTGGATGTCACGCGCGTGCGCGCGGGGGTACGTGCGCAACACGACGTCACGGAAGATGCCGGAGAAGCGGAAGAAGTCTTGATCTTCAATCCACGACGCAGACGTCCACTTGAACACCTGGGCAGCCAGCTTGTTCTCACCGTCTACTAGGAGGTCGGTCAGGTCGAACTCCGAAGGCGTAAATGAGTCCTCCGCGTAGCCCACGTAGGTCCCGTTTAGCCACAACGCAATGGCGGTTTCAACACCATTGAACGTGATCGTTACGCGTTCACCCTCTTCGGGCTTGCGGTCCAGAGTGAATTCTTTGACGTAGCATGCCGTCGGGTTAAACCGGGTTGGCGCATTCGGCGGCTGCACGTCGTCTTGACCATCCCACGGGTACTGCGTGTTCGCGTACTGGGGGCGGTCATAGCCTTCCATCTGGATGTGGGCTGGCACGCGGATGTCGTCCCATGTCGAGGTGTCGAAATCCACCGCCTCAAAGCCTTGCGGTACCCGGGATGGGTTGCGCGCATATTGAAACTTCCAGATGCCGTTCAGTGACTGCTCATAACTGCTCTCTTCTTCCTTCTGCTCCGCAAGGGAAGCAAACCAGCGGTGATCCGAATGTGGGGCCATCCTGTTGACGGCCACCACCAACGGGTCAGAAAGTAGCGATGGGTCGAATGTCATTTAACTGCTCCAAGGATTCCGTTAGAGAAGCTCTTCTGAAGTACAAGGAAGAGAATCATGGTGGGTAGTGACGCTATCAAGACAGCCAGCATCAGGACGCCGTAATCGGTGACGTAACCGGCGGTCAAACCGTTAGTCAACATTGGCAACGTCTGGAACTTCGCGGGCAGGATAACCTTTGGCCACATAAAGCTGTTCCACGCCGCCATGAACGTAATAACGGTCGCGGCGGAGAAGGTCGGCTTCATCATGGGCATGTAGATACGCAAGAAAATCGCCAATTCGCCCAGACCGTCAATGCGGGCTGCCTCCATCGTTTCGTGAGGGAAGGAACGCGAAGACTGACGGAACAGAAGGATGAGGAATGGTGTGGCCACCGAAGGCAGGACCACGGCGAATGTGGAGCCCCAGAATCCCTTCATCATTCCGAATCCGGCGAACAACGTGAACAACGGGATCATCGTGGCAGCAAATGGGATCATCATCGCCAAGAGGATTACCTTCATCAGGTTGTCCTTGCCACGGGAGTGGTAGATCTCAAACCCGTATCCGGCAAATGAACAGATGATCAGTGCCAAGACAGTTGTCACCACGGCGTTGATCGTGGAGTGCATAAATGCATTTCCAAGACCGAAGTTGTTCGTCAGGTTTGTCCAGTTGGTGAGGAGTTCACCGCCTGGCATCATGCGCGCCCCAAGAACATCACGTGAGGAGTTCGTGGAGGAAACCAGCATGAAGTAGAGCGGGAATATCGAAAAGAGCGACCAGATGATCAGGAAAATATATCCGGGAGCCTTACGCAGGTTCTTCATTACCTTAGTCACGCTTATCACCAATCCTCATCTGGATGAACGCCAGGATTGCCACCAGAATCAGGATCGCGTAGGAGATCGCTGACGCATAACCGAAGTTATCGTTCAAGTTGAACGCGGTGTTGTACAGATACTGCGACATCGACATCGTCGTGTTCGCAGGGCCACCCTTGGTCAAGTTGAAGGGCTCATCGAACAACTGCAGTGTTCCGTTCGTGGACATAATCGCGGTCAAAACGATCATCGGTTTCAACTGTGGAACCGTGACGTACCAGAACGTCTTGATGGGGCCTGCGCCGTCAAGACGCGCAGCCTCAAGGGTCGACGGATCCACGTTCTGCAGAGCCGCCAAGTAGAAAATCATGTTGTAGCCAGTCCAGCGCCAAAGCAGACCAATGATGATCACTGCCCTAGCGGTCCCAGGCTGCCCCAGCCAGTCAATGTTGGAGTTGATTATTCCAAGCCCCTTCAACATGGTGTTCATCGTTCCCTCAGTGGAGAACAATGTCCTGAAGACCAAGGAATACGACACCAAGGAAACCGCAGCGGGCAAGAAGATCGCAGTGCGGAAGAGGCCCTTGAAGCGAAGGTTGGGGTTGTTCAGCAGGTTCGCAAGAATCATGGCCAAGAAGAGCATGATCGGAACCTGGACGATCAGGTAAATGAATGTGTTAA
>CAYFOT010000029.1:0-20224 GCA_964344825.1 uncultured Actinomyces sp. | reverse complement strand
ACCCCTAACCCCCTGCTTGCAAAGCAGGTGCGCTACCAATTGCGCCATGGCCCCTGCGACTTTCCAAACCGGCCTTTGTTGGACCAGTCCGAAAAATCTTCTTCGACCCGGATCAGTTCCCGCTTAGGGCTTTACCCGATGCCAAAGGCGATCGTCTTCCATCCTATCCATAACCACGCCAACCGCAAGAACTGCCGCTCCTGCCGCGACTCCTATTACTAGGAGCGATCCAAGGACTCTCATCCCCAAACCTCCAGTCATGTTGATGGTGGGCCTAGATGGACTCGAACCATCGACCTCAGTCTTATCAGGACTGCGCTCTAACCAACTGAGCTATAGGCCCCTCAACAAACAGAAAGACTACCGAATCCCGCCCGTAAAACCAAACCAGAATCCGCTCTTACAAAGTGTAATATCACTCATCCATCAGCGACACTTTGATCCCGCCCACAAGGGTCGCAATCAAGTTGTACAAAAGCGCAAGAAGGGTCGCTATGGCGGTGAAGATGACGATGTTGCCAACCCCAATGATGGTTGAATACGAAATCACCCTGGGGAGGCGGACGTAGTCCATCAAAGTAAGGAAGCGTTCAGCACCCAACTCCAGCAAGAAGTCCTCAATGGAGCCGAAAACGTTCATGCCATCCAACACAAACCAAACAACGATCGTGCCAATCACCGTTGCAACCGCAAGCGCAATGGAAAGCAGGAAGGAAGTCTTCAGAACCGACCAGGCGTCGACTTTCGCGACTGTCAACTCAACGCTACGAGGCTCATCCAAATACTGGACTTCCTCAACGTAGCCGTCTTGGTCCACAACTTGGTCGTACTGGACTTCCTCAGACATCGGCACTTCCCTCCGTGGTCACTTCGCCCTCAGTCTCTTCTGAACCTTCGTCGACCGAGTCCCCAACTTGATTTGAAGTCTCCGTGTCAGATTCCGTTTCTGAGCCTACCTGAGACTCCGTGTTCCTAGTGATAGCAATAACGCGATCCTCGTCATCTGGACGCGCCAAAATCACACCCGCTGTGTTCCGTCCCGTCGGTCGAACATCACCAACCGAAACACGGATGACCTTGCCGCTTTCTGTAATAGCCAGCAACTCTTCGTCCGGGGTTGTGACCAACGCGCCGACCAGGGCGCCACGGTCCTCCCTGAGGTTCGCAACCTTGATTCCCAAGCCACCACGTCCCTGCACGCGATACTCCGAAAGTGGGGTGCGCTTCGCGTATCCCCCTTCCGTCACCACCATGAGATCCTCTTCTGGGCGGACAACCTCCATGCCAAGCAGCTCATCGTCTCCACGAAGGCGAATACCCCGCACACCCGAAGTTGTGCGCCCCATCGGGCGCAGTGCGTCATCATTTGCGTGGAACCTCAGTGACATACCCTGTCGGGTTACGAGGACGAGGTCGTCATCGGAATTCGCAATCTGGGCTGATACCAACTCATCAGCCACTCCGTCCTCGTCATCGCGAAGATTGACTGCGATGACTCCCGCTGAACGTGGGGAGTTGTACGCGGACAGTGGCGTCTTCTTGACTAGGCCGCGTCGCGTGGCCAGCACAAGATTCTCCGCGTCCTCATACGACGTAATGGCCATGACCTGCGCGATTGTCTCTCCAGGGCGGAAAGCCAACTGATTCGCGACGTGCTGCCCCTTGGCGTCACGCCCACCCTCTGGCAGTTCGTATGCCTTCACGCGGTAAACCTGGCCCATGTTGGTGAAGAACAGCAGCCAGTCATGGGTATTCGTGACAAAGAACTGCGCGATCTCATCGTCGGAACGCAGCGACGTGCCCCTCACACCCTTGCCCCCGCGCTTCTGCGCCCGGTACTGGTCCAGTTTCGTGCGCTTCGCGAACCCTTCGCGGGTGATGGTGACGACCACGTCTTCCTGGGGGACCAGTTCCTCAATGGAGATCTCCGGGCCATACGGGACAATCTGCGTCACGCGATCATCACCAAAGCGCTCACCGATTTCAGCCAGTTCTTCACTGATGATCTCCCGTTGGCGCGCCGGGGAGTCCAGGATCGACTGCAGTTCCAATACCCTTGCGGTGATTTCTGCGTGCTCATCCAGAATCTTCTGGCGTTCCATCGCGGCCAGCCTGCGCAACTGCAGGGACAAAATCGCATCGGCCTGTACCTGGTCCACCTCCAGAAGTGACATCAGGCCCTGGCGCGCCTCATCCACCGTCGGAGAGCGCCGGATCAGCGCAATGACCTCATCCAGCATGTCGAGGGCGCGCAGATACCCCTCCAAGATGTGCAGCCGCTCCCGCGCCTTAGCCAAGCGGAACTGGGTGCGGCGAACAATGACCTCAATCTGGTGCTTCACCCAGTAGTGGACAAACCCGTCAATCGACAGAGTTCGCGGCACCCCGTCCACAAGCGCCAACATGTTGGCCGGGAACGACTCCTGTAGGGACGTCCTCTTGTAAAGGTTATTCAGAACGACCGTCGGAATCGCGTCGCGCTTCAGAACGACGATGAGGCGCTGGCCGTTGTGGCCGGAGGTCTCATCGCGAATGTCAGAAATACCCTGAATCTCACCGTTGCGCGTGAGCTCCGCGATCTTCGCAGACAAGGTATCCGGATTCACCTGATAGGGCAGAGCCTTTATGACCAGGCACGTGCGACCATGCAGCTCTTCAACGTCCACGATTGCCCGCTGCACAATGGAACCGCGCCCAGTCCGGTACGCATCTTCAATACCTTTGCGACCCAGAATCGTCGCGCCCGAAGGGAAGTCAGGCCCCTTTATCAACCGCAGGAGCGCCTCCAGGAGCTCCTCCCGCGTCGCCTCCGGGTTCTCTAGGTACCACTGGACACCGGCAATAACCTCACGCAGGTTATGCGGTGGGATGCGTGTGGCCATGCCAACAGCGATGCCCTCAGAACCGTTCACCAAAAGGTTGGGGTAACGCGACGGCAGGACAACCGGCTCCTGGTTGCGCCCGTCGTAGTTGTCCTGGAAGTCGACCGTGGCCTCTTCGATTCCCGCAACCATTTCCATTGCGAGCGGCGCCATCTTACATTCCGTGTAACGCGGCGCTGCCGGACCTAGGTTTCCAGGCGAACCAAAGTTTCCTTGACCCGAAACAAGCGGGTAACGCAAGGACCAGGGCTGCACCATGCGGGCGAGGGCGTCATACACAGACGCATCACCGTGCGGGTGGAAGTGGCTCATCACGTCGCCCACGACACGCATGGACTTGTAGAAACCGGCGTTGGGGCGGTAGCCACCGTCATACATGGTGTAGAGGATGCGCCTGTGAACGGGCTTCATGCCGTCACGCACGTCAGGCAGGGCGCGCCCCACGATGACGGACATCGCGTAATCCAAATAGGACCGCGACATTTCGCTTTCGAGGTCGACGGGGTCGATCCGTCCGCCCTCGCCCTCCTCCACCACCGTCTCCGCAACTGCGGTTTCCTGGTCGGCTTCCACGGTCGCATCAGCAACGGCATCCGCTATGTCGGACGCTTCAAAGTCGCCCTGCGCTTCGGAATCCAGTTCTTTGTTGTTATCTTCACTCACCGGTTTTGCTCCTAGGCCTTATGCGTCGATGAAACGAACGTCAGCGGCGTTGCGCTGAATGAACTGGCGGCGCGATTCCACGTCGTCTCCCATTAGGACCGTGAAAATCTCATCGGCTGCTGCGGCTTCACCAATCTCAACCCTCTTCAACAGGCGCGCCTCAGGATCCATCGTCGTCTCCCAAAGCTCGGAGTAGTCCATTTCCCCCAGGCCCTTGTATCTCTGAATGCCACCTTGCTTCGGCAGACGCCGGCCCTTGTCCACGCCTTCTTCCAGAAGGATGTCCCGCTCAGCATCTGAATAAACGTACTGGTGGGGGGCGTTTGTCCACTTCAATCGATAAAGCGGCGGAGTCGCCAAATACAAGTGCCCCTTTTCTACCAGCGGCTTCATGTATCGGAAGAAGAATGTCATCAGTAGCGTTGCGATGTGCTGCCCGTCAACGTCGGCGTCCGCCATCATGATGATCTTCCAGTAGCGCAGCTTTTCCGGGTTGAACTCTTCCCCGATCCCAGTTCCCAGAGCACCAATGAGTGCCTGGATGGTGTCGGAGTTCAGAGCGCGGTCCATGCGCGCCTTCTCAACGTTCAGGATCTTCCCACGCAGCGGCAGGATGGCCTGAGTGTCAGGGTTGCGTCCGAGGACGGCTGATCCACCAGCCGAATCGCCCTCAACAATGAATAATTCTGAAACCCGCGGGTCACGCGAGGAACAATCATGGAGCTTCGACGGCAATGCCACGGCGTCCAAAACGGACTTGCGTCGTGTCGCCTCCCGCGCCTTCCGCGCGGCTATCCGTGCCTGTTGGGCCGCTTGCGCCTTTCCAATGATGACTTTGGCCTCACCCGGGTGAGAGTCAAACCAGTCTCCCATAAGCGCATACGTCTGGGTCTGCACGAAGGTCCGGGCCTCTGTGTTACCCAGTTTCGTCTTCGTCTGCCCCTCAAACTGCGGCTCCGTCAGCTTCACGGATAGGACAGCTGTAAGCCCCTCACGGACGTCATCGCCCGACAAGTTCTCATCCTTGTCCTTCAGAAGTCCCTTTTCGCGCCCGTACTTGTTGACGATGGTCGTCAGAGCCGTGCGAAAACCCTCTTCGTGCGTGCCACCTTCTGAGGTGTTGATGGTGTTCGCATAGGTGTAAAGCGTTTCTGAGTAGGAGCTGGTCCACCGCATCGCCAACTCCATAGACATCGTGCCCGCATCATTTTCAGATTCGAGGTCGATGATGTCGTCATGCAGCGGCGTCACGCGCTTCGTCGTGTCCAAGTACTCAACGTAGTCCGGAAGGCCGCGGTCATATTTGTAGGACACAGAACGATATTTCAGCTCATCTGTCGCCTCAACCGTTTCTGGAACGTCGGCAGCGATTGTTTCCCCCGTGATTTCGTCCAGGACGGCCGATTCGAGGACGCGCTGGTCGGTCAGCGTAATCCGTAGACCCTTATTGAGGAAAGCCATCTGCTGGAAGCGCTGCCGCAGAGTTTCAAAGCTGAACTCCACCGTCTCAAAGATCTCCGGATCCGGCCAGAAGGTCTGCGTTGTACCGGTCTGGTCAACCGCGCCCTTCTTCTCCAGTTCCTGAATGACGCCACCGCCATTGCCAAACGCAATATCCCACTGGAAGCCATCACGATAAACCGTTGTGTTTACGCGCCTTGAAAGGGCGTTAACAACGGAGATTCCCACGCCGTGGAGACCACCTGATACCGCGTATCCTCCGCCGCCGAACTTTCCGCCGGCATGGAGAATGGTCATTACAACCTCAACGGTCGGCCGTCCCTCTGTCGGGTGAATACCCACGGGAATGCCACGACCGTTGTCCGTTACACGCACGCCCCCATCTTCAAGAAGGGTTATTTCGATGTGGTCGCAGTAGCCCGCCAACGCCTCATCGACCGCGTTATCAACAACCTCATACACCAGGTGATGAAGCCCGCGTTCGCCCGTGGAGCCAATGTACATACCCGGGCGTTTACGAACCGCTTCTAAGCCTTCGAGGACGGTGATATTGGCTTCGCCATACTCTCCGCCTCCCTTTTCTTGGCTAGAAGAACCCGTCTCCGGCGTAATCTGGGCGGAGTCACTCACGCACTGCTCCCTACCTGCGCCACCATTTTGGCGCCTAAGCTCACCTGCTAACCAGATGAGCGCTGGTCCCGACAGTGCACAGCTTCAATCGAAGCCGCAAAATCGGGTCTAGAACCTGCCGGGACCCTCTATGTGGTCCCCTACCTAACAGCACCCTTAGGCGCTGTAAACTGCCTTTATCCTACCAAATTTTGGATGCCACCCCTGTACGCCCTAAGAAGATGGGGACAGGCAGTGTTACTGAGAACATTTATCCACAGATGTTATTCATCTGTGAATTGGGCTCACCCGTATGTATCCCTTGGTCCCCGCCCAGGAATGTGACGCGCTCCATGAACCCAGGAGGGCGCCTTCGGTGCCATTACAACCACCTTGTCCACAATTCCCGCACCAACACGTTCATCTATTCGGCGCTGAATGTGGGGCAGCAGCAAACGTAGTTGCTCCGCCCAGGCCGTGGAGTCAGCTTGGGCAATCAAAACCCCGCCCTCGAAACTAGAAATTGGGCAGTGGAGGGAGACCTGCGGACCGACGATCTGATCCCAATCCGCACTCACTGAAGCCACAGACAAGGTCCGGTCCCAACCGCGGCGGCTGGTTTCGACTTGGAGAATCGCTCCGATGCCCTGCGGGTCCCAGCGGGATGCGCGGGTGCCGGTTTTCGACCGGTATGTTCCAGGCGGGGCAACCCAGCCGTTTTCCGAATCAGTTTCGGTAGCAAGATCAGGCGTCCCACCCGCGTCATCGCTGTCTTTTCGAGGACGAGGGCGGCTTCGCCCACCCGACCCGTAGTTCCCGTACGTTCCCGCGGCGCGGCTTCGGTGACGCCGGAACACACCGCGCACCATCGCGGAGCTGCGCTCCTTGTCTTCGTCATCAAGAACCATCGCGCTCACCTCCTGCCCGCTCAGATGCCTTGTTTTCTAAGGGTAATACTTGGCTAAATCCGTCCTCGTCCCGAGAAACCTGAAATCTTGCGGCATGGAGCTCTTCGGGAACATCCGTACCAACTGCGACGGTGACAAGTACCTGTTCAACGTCACCGATCTGTTCAAGGAGGCCCGACCGGCGGGATGAGTCCAGCTCAGCAAAAACGTCATCAAGCACCAGCACGGGTGAGTCGCCATCCAACTTCAGGAGTTCCAGCTCACCCAGACGCAGCATGAGCGCAGAAGACCACATCTCTCCGTGGCTGGCGAAACCTTTTACAGGCAAGCCATCCAGTGAAACGAGGAGGTCATCCCGTTGTGCACCCTCAAGATTCACTCCGCGGCGAAGCTCCGCCGAACGCTGCGCTTGGAGAGCCTGAACGTAAGTGTCCGCTAAGAGCTGCGCGTCCGCACTTCCGTCACCGAGGATCCGACCGTTTTCAACAAGAATGTCACCAAGGGCCGGAACCTCAAAACCCTTTGTCCCTAGGTGAGACTCATATGTGATGTCTGCTTTCCGGTCGCCTTCCGTTATTCCCTCATACGCGGCTGCAACCAGTGGACGCAATGCCTCAACAACTGCGCGTCTGTGGACGGAAATGGTCGCGCTGAGTTCCGCTAGGGATCTGTCCCAGACCTCCAGGAGTGCTTCTTCGTCCGGTCCGAAGCGTTGCCCTGGGCGCCCCATCTGTTTCAGTGTCGCGGCCCGTTGACGTTGGACGCGCTCAAAGTCCTGTCGGACACCAAGATAGTGGGGCTTAAGTTTGGTTACCGTCTCATCAAGGAAGCGGCGGCGCGTTCCGGGGTCGCCGCGGAGCAGTTCTAGGTCCTCAGGCGCAAAGACAACGGTTCGAAGGTGTCCTAGGAGTTCCCGGGGGGCGACGTTCGCCTTATTTACGCGCCCACGATTCGCGCGACCTCGGGCAATCTCCAGCTCCAGAAGAGTGCTTCGGCTGGCTTTTTGCACACGGGCCCGAACCACGGCTCCCCCTGGCTGCTCACCCTCTCTTGCAACGCGCACTAGCGGCGTGGAAGACGATACGCGGTGGGACGAGAACGTCGCCAGGTAAGCCAAAGCCTCAACTAGGTTCGTTTTTCCACGACCATTTCCGCCCTCAAACACCACTGCTGAGGGCGGCAGCTCCAATACCTGGCTCTTATAGGAGCGGTAGTCATTCAGAGCCAAGTGTGAAACATACACAGGGCCTTGGCTTAGTCGCCGACACGAATAGGCATCAGGAGGTACTTGAACGCCGTGTCGGCCTCACCTTCCTCTTCAGCCTGTCCCATCACTACAGCCGCCTTGTTCGCATCGGTGAACCCGAAGCGAACAAACTCCGTCGATAGGGCGGACAGACCGTCAGACAAGAACTCATGGTTGAAAGCTGTCCGAAGCGGCTCATTCTCTGACACCAGAGCCACCGCTTCCTGTGCCTGCGCGGACTCACCCGCGCCCGCCTCCAGAGTCAATGCTCCATCTTCAAACACAAGTCGCACAGGAGTTTTGCGTTCAATCACAAGAGAAACGCGCTTCACCGCCTCAAGTAATTCGGTGCGTCTGCACACGTATTCCAGGGGTGTCACTTCCGGGAAAAGTCTGCGCACTGGCGGATAGTCGCCATCCATCAGAGAGGACGTTGCCTGGCGCTGACCGGCTGAGAACCCCAAAATAGCGGCGCGCTGAGAAGAATCCGAACCCATAAACATCTCTACGGGGCCGCCACCGCCAAGGTTGCGTGCTACATCGGAAAGGACACGGGCTTTCACCAGCATGGCGGACGATAGAGATTTATCAGTGGGTTGCCACGTCATTTCCCTCATCGCAAGTCGGTACCGGTCAGTTGCCAAGAGAGTGATTCGGTCACCCTCAATCTCCATCCTTACTCCGGTAAGTAGGGGAAGAGTGTCATCCTTCGAGGTCGCGATAACAACCTGAGAGATCGCTTTCGCCAACTCAACGCCATCCGCGCTGCCAGCCAGTTGCGGAAGAGTGGGTAACTCTGGATAGTCCTCCAACGGCATCAGCCCAAGCGCAAACTTAGCGCGACCGCACATCACATCAAGGTGATTCCCGTTAACGCTGACCGTCACTGTCTGATTGGGCAGCGACTTTGCGATTTCGGTTAGCAGTTTTCCGGACACCAACACTTCACCCGGCTCAATGACCTCTGCCTCAACCTGAGCGCGCGCGGACACGTCATAGTCAAACGAGGAAAGCCTCAACTCACCTTCAGTCGCCGTCAGTTTGACAGCAGAAAGGATGGGGATAGTTGGGCGCTGCTGGACTGCGCGCGAAGTCCACTGGACCGCGTCAGAGAATACGTCACGGGAAAGTTGGAACTTCAATTCTTCCTCCATCGGATGGCAACTTTGGTCATTCTACCCGCAGTTGACGGCTAACACGCTCCGCTATGGAAGTTCGGATTCCCATCGGTGTGTTGCGCTGTGGCTGCGGAACTAGGAGCATTTCATCCTTTCGCGGGCTAAACAAATCTTTGCTTAATGAATTACTCGTAGCAGTAGTAGGGGCTGTTGATGTTGTGGAAAACCGCTGTTTGGCCGCACAAACACTGATGTTCGAGCTGTGGGTGAGATGGGGAGGATTCTGTGAATCCAAGTGGGGGCTTGTGGGCAAGTCATTCCCATGGTGAGGGTTACCCACAATTTGAGAGCGACTTTCCCCTTAAAATCGCCCTCGCCCATAGGTGGTGCGCGCGATTCTCCACACGATCACGAATTTCCGCGCCAAATCTTGAAACTACAAGCTTGGAAGTTGTGGGTAAGTGGTGTTTAGTGCTCACGTCCGCTCTGGCGAATTCGTTTGGTGAGCTCCTGGACGTTGTTGTAGGTCTCCCTCTGTTCCTTCATGAGACCCTGGATCTTCTTGTTGGCGTGCATGACCGTCGTATGGTCACGTCCGCCGAATGCCTCACCGATCTTTGGAAGCGACAAATCGGTGAGCTCCCGACACAGATACATTGCGATCTGACGCGCTTCCACCATCGGACGGGATCTATCGGAGCTGGTCAATTGCTCAATCGTCACCCCGAAATAGGCTGCTGTTTGCCCCATGATTACAGTTGCGGAGATCTCCATGTCCTCAGGATCGGAAAGCATGTCCTTCAACGCCGACTGTGTGAGCCCCAGGGTTATCTCTTCTCCAGTCAAATTGGCATATGCCGTGACGCGCAGCAAAGAGCCCTCCAGTTCTCTGATATTCGAGGAGATCCTCGATGCGATGTACTCAAGGACTTCCGACTTGGCTGACACACCCTCTGCTTCTGCCTTCATTCGCAAGATGGCGATACGAGTTTCCAGGTCCGGCGGCTGAACATCCGTCGTCAAACCCGATTGGAACCGGCTGCGGAGACGCTCATCAAATCCGTCTAACGCTTTGGGTGGGACGTCGGACGTGATGACGATCTGTTTGTTGGCGCTATGGAGGGTGTTGAAGGTATGGAAGAACTCTTCCATCGTCTCTTTTTTGCCCTGAATGAACTGGATGTCGTCGATTAGGAGAATGTCCGCTTCCCTGTAACGCCTCTTGAAGGAGTCCAGTGTCCTGGCACCAATCGCGTTGATGAAGTCATTCGTGAATTCCTCAGAATTCACGTATTTGACTTTGAGGTGCGGATATAGGGACAGTGAGTAGTGTCCAATCGCGTGTAATAGGTGAGTTTTCCCCAGGCCCGGGCCGCCGTAAATGAAAAGCGGGTTGTACGCGCGGGCGGGTGCTTCTGCTACTGCAAGGGCGGCGGCGTATGCGAACCTGTTGGAGGGTCCGATGACGAAGTTGTCGAACAGGTATTTGGGGTTTAGAGAGATTCGTTGCGAGGGCGTGTGTAAAGGACCGGAGTTCAGGTCACCAGGGGACGGTAGTTGCGAGGGCGAGGGCGATGGTGTTGACGCCGCGAAGCCGCCGAAATGCACGTCATTGTCGGGAGATGTTGCATGGAGGGATGTGGGTTGGACGGGGGCTTTGTTGGAACCTGCAGACGCGTCAGATTGTTCCGGCCCTGGCCCCGTAGTCTCCTCCAACGATGGGTCGACGGTGGTGGCTATGCGGACTTGTTTCCCCATGGTCATTGTGAGAGCGCTACTGAGGGGACCGGTTAGTCGCGTCTCAATGAATGACTTCGTGAAGTCGTTTGGGGCTGCCAGGAGGATTGTTCCCTCAATGTCACCCAGGGGCTTCACCATCTGCAGTATCGCGAGGTGAGCGGGCCCCAAGTCGTCTACGTTCAGGAGTGCAACTGCCGCAGACCAAGCCGAAGCAAGGGTAGGTTCCTCCATTGGTTGTGTTCTCCTTCACGCACCGTGGCCCACACTAGTCAGTGAGTTTCGACACCAGTTTTTGTGGGCAATGTTCTCTTACCGTAACTTGTGTACCCCGTTATTCCCATTTGGGGATTTCTCTGTGGATAACTATCTCATGTCTTACATCGTTGTTATTTAGCGGATTCAGCGCGTCATGACGCCCAATTCGCAGGCGATTATGGGACGAAAACAAGATACTCCTGGGGATAAATGTATTTCACTATCCACGGAGTTGTGCACAGATGTGGACGAGCAGCAGTGGATGTGGAAAGTCGGTGCTGCTCATTGCCACCGCAAAAGCTTGGGCGTAATATGTTTTGGCGTATTTGTGCTGGTTTTGTTTCGAAGTAAGCTGGCGCCAAGACCTGGCAGCACCGTGCTGTCCTTTCTAGGAGTAGATGATGACCAAGCGTACTTTTCAGCCCAACAACCGTCGTCGCCACAAGGTACATGGCTTCCGGACGCGTATGCGTACGCGCGCGGGGCGCTCAATCCTTTCTTCACGTCGCCGTAAGGGCCGCGCAAAGATCTCTGTTTGAGTGAGGTAGTCGGTTCGCTGGGGTGCGGCATGCTCCGCGAAGGCAGCCGAATTAGCCGTCGCGAAGGTTTCAGTCGGACCCTCAAAGAGGGGTATCGGGCAGGTAACCGCGTGATGGTGGTGTCTGTGCGCCGCAATCTTGCGAAAGACAAGTGTAATGGCCATTGCGGTGCTAGGGGCGGGATCATAGTCGGAAAGAGACAGGTTCCATTGGCGACTCAGCGCAACCAAGTCAAGCGGCGCCTGCGACATCTTCTGCAGGCGCGGCTTTCTTCCATGCAGGGGGACACAACGGTTGTGGTGAGGGCACTGGAGGGCGCGGTGGGCATGTCAAGCGAGGAGTTGGGGCGTAATCTCGACCGACTTCTCGCTTTGGCGTTTAAGAAAATGACCGCCAACTCAGGTAAACGCGTGGGTTCTTCGGGGATTGTTCCTACACCTTCTTTGATGCCGTGTCCGGACGGTCAACTGTGAATCCCTTTGCCTTCATCGTCCTCGCCCCAATCCGTCTCTACCAGCGGTTCATTTCTCCACTTCTTGCCCCCAGGTGTCGGTACTACCCTTCCTGTTCGACCTATGCCGTCCAAGCTGTGGAAAACCACGGAGTCCTCAAAGGATTCCTTCTTGGGACGTGGCGGGTTTTGCGATGCAATCCTTGGAGCCTAGGCGGCGTTGACCATGTTCCTGAGAAAGGGGCATGGAAGCCTGACCCCTGGGTTCCGCCGGACGACTGGGCCGGACATGACCTTGACAAGAAGTCGTGATGGTTTCACGGCACATTAGCGTTACAAGCAGAAGCATTTAAGGAGTCCGCGATGGATAAGTTTCTCCACCCGATCATCGTCGCGTTTGCGTGGATCTGGGTTTCCATCTACAAGGCGTTAGTCTTTATCGGATTCCCCAGTGGGCCCGGTATTAGCTGGGTCATGTCGATCGTTATTCTGACGATCATCGTGCGCTTTGCGATCTTGCCGCTTTACATTAAGCAGATCAAGTCGATGAGAAGCATGCAGGCACTGCAGCCTGAAATGCAGAAAATCCAAGCGAAGTATAAGGGCAAGAAGGATTCTGTCTCACGCCAGCGTCAGAGCGAAGAGACGATGGAGTTGTACAAGAAGCATGGGGCATCCCCCTACGCTTCCTGTCTGCCCTTGCTGGTGCAAATGCCCATTTTGTTTGCTCTGTACAGAGTGTTCTTCTCTGTAAGTCAGATCATGGATGGCACGTACGGTTGGACTGCCCTGGGTCCGTTGGACCCGAAACTGGCTGCAGATGTTGTCGGCTCAAAGGTGTTTGGGGTTGGCCTCTCTCAGACGATGGCGACGACCTCGTCTTGGGGCCACAAGGCCGTGTTTATCGTGCTCATTATCTTCTTGGTGGGCATGCAGTTCCTGACAATGCGTCTGTCCATGAAGAAAAACATGGCTCCCAATCCGGATCCGAACAATCCGATGGTTCGCAGCCAAAAGACCATGATGTACATGATGCCTTTGATGTTTGTTGTCACGGGCTTCGTTTTCCAAATGGGGTTGCTGGTCTATATGGTCACGACCACTGCATTCGGTTTCTTCCAGCAGGTTTGGGTCAACCGGAATATGCCAAACCCTGGTTCCCCGGCTTTTGAGGAACTAATGGAGCGTCGCGAGGGCGCATATAAGAAGTGGGCTGTGCCAGAGTTTGCCGCCTATGACAAGGCAATGGAAGCGGATAAGGGGAACGCTGAGGCTATCGACCAGCTTCAGTCAACGACCCTTGCGACCGTTGAGCGTAAGGCGAAGCATGAGAAGGTCTCCACAGAGTTCCCGGACGACTGGGATGCAGCAGACAGGTTATCGGTATATCGAGGTTTGGCAATGGAGCCATGGAAGACGCTGCCTGATGATCTTTGGGCTCGCCAAGTCGTGATGGCCAAGAAGAGCCAGGAGCAAGTAGAGGCCGCCAGAAAGAACAGGCCCAAGAAGCTCTCACGTGAGCAAAGGCAGCGCTTGGCTGATCGGGAACGGCAAGAGCGTGAGGCACAGGAGCGTCGCGAGGCCAGGAACGCTGCTAAAGCAAAGAAGCCGCAGACGAATCTTTCCCCTGAAGAGATTGAACGCCGTCGTCAGCAGCGCAAGGCGCAAAGACGCAAGCAAGGCAAGAATTAGAGTCCGGTTTTCCGCCCTCGCCACGGTGCGTGAGCGGAGGAAGTCTTGAGAGTAACGAAGCGGAGAATGAATGAGCACGAATGAGAAGAACTCGGGCCTGTCGCACTTGGAAGAAGAGGGAGAGGTCGCGGCCGACTACTTGGAAGAGCTGCTGGACATAATGGATCTGGACGGAGATATTGTCATCGACGTTGAGAACGATCGTCCGTCTGTCGCCATTGTTGCGGATGAAGAAAACTCTAACCTCAACCGCCTTGTAGGTGAGGATGGAGAGGTCCTAGAGGCGCTGCAGGAGCTGACTCGCTTGGCCGTGCAGACTGCCATGGGTGACCGGTCTCGGCTCATGCTGGATGTTGCGAGCTTCCGCGCAGAGAGAAGGGCGGAGCTCCAAGAGGTCGCATCGGAGGCAGTTGAGCTGGTGAAGTCTACGGGGAAGCCTGTGCGTCTTGACCCAATGAATCCGTTTGAACGCAAAGTTTGTCACGACGTGGTCGCGGACGCAGGATTGGTATCTGAGTCTGCAGGTAGTGAGCCCGAACGCTGTGTCGTGATCTATCTTGCGGAAGATAGTGTGCCGGCTGAGATCGCTGAATCTGAAATCGACCAGTGATCGAACCTGTTGAGTCTGCGCGAAGTGAAACCCCCAGTCCGCTGGTGCTTTCTCTATTTGGAACAAGCGCCTCCACGGTACAGATCTTCGCTGAGCTTCTGGAGTTAGAGGGTGAGAAGCGGGGACTTATCGGTCCCAAAGAGTCTGAGCGCATATGGTCCAGGCACATCGTCAACTCCGCTGCGCTACTGGGTTTCCTGCCGCCTAAGGGGACCGTTGTCGACGTTGGATCCGGGGCGGGCCTGCCTGGGTTGGTGATTGCCGCCGCGCGACCCGACCTAGATGTCACCTTGGTCGAACCGATGGAGCGTCGCTGTGAGTGGCTCGCATACGCCGCGGACGAAATAGGGTTGGACAACGTGTCGATAGTGAGAGATCGATCGGAGAACCTTGGGCGTAAGCTGCGCGCGGATGTGGTGACTGCCCGTGCGGTTGCGGCACTGCCGAAGCTTTTACGTCTCACTTCAAAGATGATTGCTCCCGGCGGTCGGCTGCTTGCTCTGAAAGGCAGGCGCGCGTACGAAGAAGTTAAGGACAGTTCGTTAGAGCTGAAGAAACGCCATCTCAGGGCAGACGTACATGAGGTTGTCTCCGTGATGGATGGCGAAGTTACCTATGTGGTGGAGTGCTCGCGGACGCAGTAGTAAACATCTACCCTTGATACCCCTGGGGGTATTTGGTGCGTTGTGTTTCTTCTTGCTTTTCGTAGCGGGTAAACGTGTTGCACGCAGCAGTCGGAGGGCGCAAGTACGCTTGGGTTGTCTGAAAGGGAAACCATGATTGATTTAGCATCGGATGACTCGCCTATCGCAAGGCGGATCGCGAATAACCACTCCTCTTTTAGCATGCTGGACGGCGCAGAATTTCCGAAGCCGGCTGGCTTGCCGGTAATGGTAGTCGCGAATCAAAAAGGTGGCGTCGGGAAGACAACTACCGCAGTGAATCTTGCTGCAGCTTTGGCCTTGGGTGGCCTTGAGGTTCTTTTGATCGACATCGATCCTCAGGGCAACGCCTCCACCGCGCTTGGGGTTGAACACGGTTCTGGAACGGTTTCTACCTATGAAGTGTTGTTGGGCGAAGCCACTCTCGGGGAGGCTCTGCAGGAATGCCCGGACGTACCCGGGGTTATGGTGTGCCCGGCCACCGTGGACCTGGCAGGTGCAGAGGTTGAACTCATCGAGGAACCGGATAGAGCGAAGTTGCTCTCCTACGCTCTGCAGGACTGGGCGACGAATGTTTCACGTGAAACATCGGAAGACAAGGATGAGGAAAAGTCCTTTCGGCCCGACATTGTCTTGATTGACTGTCCCCCATCTCTCGGGTTGCTTACATTGAACGCGTTTGTCGCCGCTACCGGAATGGTTATTCCCGTCCAAGCGGAGTATTACGCGCTGGAGGGTCTGTCTAGCCTGCTTCGAACGATTCGGTTGATCAGAGCGGAGCTTAATCCTTCCCTTGCGGATCCGTATGTTTTGATGACAATGGTGGACGCAAGGACAAGGTTGAGCCAGGAAGTCGCGGCAGAAGTGCGCAACCACTTCACGGATTCCGTGTTCGAAAACGATATACCTCGCGCGGTACGAATCTCCGAGGCGCCTTCCTACGGCCAGACGGTGATCACCTACGATAGGAAGGGCACAGGGGCAATCGCGTATCGCAAGGTAGCAGCGGAGCTCGCAAGCCGATTGGCGGCCTAGTAGCAGCTGCTCTAGAGAGCGCGGGGCCCGTTCGCCAGAGCCTGTGTGCACTGACGACGATGAAGATAGGGGTCTCGATATGGTTTCAGCAACCGCTGGGGATGGTGGGTCGGCTACCGGTGATCACCGAGCGGCGCCGCAGAAACGGAATCCAAGAGTCCGCAGAGGTTTGGGCAAAGGTCTTGGTGCGCTGATTCCCGACGCTGAACCTTCTCCAACCCCACGCACCCAGCGCCCGCTTGACGTGCTGTTCCCTGACCTTGCAGGTGCTGAGGGCAGCAATTCAGGCGCGGATGGGCAGAACAGGAGTACCATTCCCCGCGGTGGATCTGCGCGCGACCTACTCTCACCTCGCGGTGCCTCGACTGTTTCACGTGAAACCTCAATGCGGCGTGAGGCAAGATCGCAGACGAGATCTGCCGAGGAGAATGAAAGCGGTGCGCCAACGGCGGTGTTGGATGCGGAAATCGCAGTTGTTCCACGTGAAACATTGCTGCTAGGAGAAGCGATTCCGTCCAGCAGCGATAAGGCAGGAAGTCTGACTCTTGGAGGCACTGAAGAGCAGGAGCACAACTCAAACAATGTTTCACGTGAAACAACCGGTCCTTCCGATCAGGAGCCCGCGCATCCATCCGGCGCATCGGTTCTTTCCAAGCAACCTCAGGTATCGAATAATCGGGAAGCCGACCTAGGAGGTCCTCCGCAGCTAAGCTCGGTTCCAGGGGTCTCGTTTGCAGAAATTCCACCGAACTGGATCATTCCCAATACGCAGCAGCCAAGAGAGATCTTCGAGGAGGAGGATCTCCAAACACTTGCGGAGTCAATCAAAGAAGTAGGAGTCCTGCAACCGGTTGTCGTTCGCAGAATCAATGAGGAGAGCCTACGCGAAGGTGGAGAGGCAAACAGGCTACGGGAGGCCCTCGCGGCGGCTCCAGAAGCTCGCTATGAGCTTGTTATGGGTGAACGGCGCTGGCGTGCGGCCCAGCTAGCAGGACTCCAGGCGCTGCCAGCAATCGTGCGTTCTACGGCAGGCCATGATCTTCTACGTGAGGCCCTAATCGAAAACATTCATAGGGTTCAGCTAAATCCGCTTGAAGAGGGCGCCGCCTACGCTCAGCTAATGGATGACTTTGGCTACACGCAGGAGGAGGTCGCGCTCAAGGTGGCGAAATCAAGACCCCAAGTCGCGAACATGCTAAGGCTGTTGAAGCTTCCGCCAAGTGCCCAGAGGATGCTGGCGGCAGGAGTCATAACTGCCGGCCATGCGAGAGCATTATTGGGCATGGGATCGGCCGCGGAAATGGAGGCACTCGCAACGCGCATAGTCGCTGAAGGACTATCTGTTCGGGCGACCGAAGAACTGGTCAAATATGGGAAACAAGGTGCGGCGCCGCGGCGCCCCACGCGTTTGCAGCACGTCCCCACCCCGGAGGCCCAACGCATAGCCGACATTTTTGCAGCCAGGTTGGACACATCGGTCACGGTCTCAACAGGTGCGAAGAAGGGCAAGCTAACCATTGAGTTCGCGGACCAGGCCGATTTAGACCGAATCTTCGCCGTACTTGGCCTTGCTGAGGCGACGCAATAGACTCGGTAAAACGATGCCACAAAGTAGAAGAGCCGGAACCAACTGGTTCCGGCTTTCCTATCGCCTATGAGGCTTTCGCGTCTAACTCCGCTTGAAGCACCACGCCTAGACGGCGCACTCCTTCGGTAATAGTCTCTTCGTCGGGGTAGCAGAAGGACAAGCGCAGATGGTCCCGTCCTCTGCCGTCATAATAGAAAGCGGTCCCAGGTACGTACGCTACCAATCCTTCGACCGCCCTAGGCAACATTTCCTTCGCGTCGACACCGTCAGGCAACTTGACCCACGTGTAGAAACCACCCTTTGGTGTGGTCCACTCACAGTTGGGCATATATTCCTTCAGCGCGCTCTCCATGGCTTGCCAACGCCCTTGATACATCTTGGCGAAGTCTCTGACTTGCGCATACCAGTCAAAGTCCTCAACATACTTGTTGATGGACATTTGACCCATCATGGAGGGGCTCAAGATATCGGATTCCGCGGCCAGTATCAGCTTCTCATACAGCATCTCTGGTGCCAGCGCCCACCCGATGCGATATCCCGGTGCAAAGATTTTTGAGAAACTCCCCAAATAGATAACGCCATCGGGCCACAGTGGTTGCATCGCGTGCAGTGGCTCAGAGTCAAACCCCAGTAGACCATAAGGGTTATCCTCCACAATAAGAACACCCTCTGACCTGCATATATCCACGATCTCTTGACGGCGCTCCGGTGAGAGAGACACGCCAGCAGGATTGTGGAAATTTGGAATAGTGTAAAGAAACTTTATAGTACGGCCTGACTTACGGACTGTCTGGATAGCCTCTTTCAACCGTTCCGGGATAAGGCCGTCCTGGTCCATTTCGACATGCTCTAGTTGCGCCCGACGCGACTGAAAGACACCAAGGGCCCCAACGTAAGAGGGTGACTCAGCCAAAACCACATCCCCTGGGTTCAGCAGAACTTCAGACACAAGTTGTAGAGCCTGTTGGGATCCCGTAGTTATCTGGATGGTGTACGGATCGGCAACGATACCTTCTTTAGCCATAATCGTTGCGATGCTCTCACGAAGAGGATTCCATCCGTGGCCATCCCCATACTGCAGCGCACGCATCCCATCCGTCTCAATCAGCTTAGAGGTCATCTCACCTATGTCGCCAAGAGGGAGATCACGCAGGTTGGGCATGCCGCCGGCCAAAGAAACGACCTCAGGGCGGGAAACAACTGAGAAAAGTGCACGGATCTCAGACTCTTTGAGATTTTTTCCGTCCTCAGACAACAGGTGCGACCAATCTCCGGTGTCGTTTGTCTGCGTGTTTAAGGACGAAGAATCCATCATGTTTCCTAAGTGGGTAGCCGTCTTATTTTCATTCAGAAGGCTATCGTATGTCTCTAGCCCACTACTTACGCTATTTGATGGCCACCTCTGACACTTTTGCGCGGTACATCCCTTCATCGTCCGTTGGCAATGAATTGAAGACGAGACCTACAGCAGAGACCTCCGTCGGTTGTGCCAACTTGATGACGGTTTCCCCGCTCACCGGGGCGGTGGCCAGCACATCACCGGACCGGGGGTTGCCATCGGATGCATTGGTGACAGTCACTTCCCCTCCTGCCCCCACTACGGAAAGCAGAACTTCCGAAACTACTGCCGGCTCAGCAAGTGTCACGAGGATGGCAATTTCAGAACCCCCCGCAAACTCATTGGTAAGGAAGTAGCGTGATCGCCACCCCGTGGAAGCATCGGCATCTAACAGCGCCGTCGCAAGTTCTGGATGGTCCCCGTCATCGTCTCCCCACGAAAAAATAGTTGCACCCGACACGACGGGGGCCGCGGAAGCTGGTGGAGCAGCAGGATCCTCGTCCTCACTTGGCGTAGCTTCGCTACTTTGCGATGACTGCGGTAGTGCGGGAGAGAGCTCCGCGAAAAGGTCGGAAGCACTACTTGGGAGCAGGTTCTTGAAAGCCATCGCCCCCGCCACCACCACGAGCAGGACGCCGAGAACCAGTGCGGGAACCGCTGGGTCAAACCGTTGACCATTCCCCGAACTGGAAGGTTCTGGGTTCTGCGTCATTACATTCTCCTGGGCTTCTGTTTCCACGGAATCTGTCTCCACATGGGATGTTTCCACGTTACCTGCTGCTAACTCTTCTCTTGCCTTAAGGAGGGTGAGGAACTGTTCACTCAACCCCACCTCGGGGAACGCGACGGCAAGAACGTCGGCCCCGCCCTCGTCCTCGCCCACGGCTGCAGCCACAGCCTCTGCTGCGTCAGGGGCTGAGCGCGAAGGATCCGGCGGGGACTCTCCCCCGACCTCGATCGGATGTTGCTCTTGCGTTCGTCGCCTAGGGCGCCCCGACAGCATAGGTATCGCACCAGTGCTGGACAAATCGGGTGTGGAGAGGCTTCGGCTCAGGGCAATTCCCGCCCCTTCACCAGGGATGATGTCTTCCCAAGAAGGTGGCTCCTGTGCCCACGGCGACTGGAACATGCCAGGACTCAACAGCGCGTGCGCGGAGTCCTGCTCTTCGTCCTCCGACTGTTGGTCGAGGGCGTCCATGAGCTCCTGTTCATTGCTGACTTCCAGTCCTGGCTCCAAGACAGAATCGCTTGGCGGCTTCGGTGAGAACCTAGATACCAATGAATCAAAAATCTGTCTTGTCCCCGCGGGGTCCGCCCAGAACATAATTCCGAAGTAGACAATGGAGACAATCAGCGAAACCAAGACCACTTTCCAGAGCGAATCAAAGAATCTGCCGAGCCCACTGTCGAATGACGAGGTGGCACC
>CAYFOT010000028.1:7672-20712 GCA_964344825.1 uncultured Actinomyces sp. | reverse complement strand
GTTTTCAACAGGGACTTCGGCGCGGACAGCGCTGACAGCGCCGATGCACGCAACATGCGAGGCTCCCACGAAGGGCGCACCAAGCCGGACACACGCAACACGCGAGGCTCGCGGGGTGTGGTGGACACGGACGGCACACCCGATACACGCAACATGCGAGGCTCCCACGAAGGGCACACCAAGCCGGACACACGCAACACGCGAGGCTCGCAGGGTGTGGACACGGACGGCACACCCCCACCGAGCACCCCGACCTGGCACGTCTCTGCCTCCCACGATGGCGCTTATGCGGTGGGGTTCGTCGTCCTCGCTCGCTAGCAGTGGTGCCGTTCAAGGGGCTGGACTCTAAGACCGAACGTTATCCCCAACATCGATGGTTAATCCCGGGATTAACCATCGATCATGCGCCACAACGTTAGCTCTTAGAAAATCAACGCGTTGCGCAACCCGGAATGTAGGCACACCAGCCTGCGCAACCCGGAATGTAGGCACACCAGCCCACGCCACCCCCGGAAGGTCGGCACACCAGCCCTTGCTAGCCGGCGCTGGGGTTGGCGGTGGGGCGAGGTTTGGAACCCACTACAGATCCCTCTGTGAAGAACTTCGCCCTTACTCCACGCATGACCCTACGCATAGACTTTCCGAATGCTAGGAAAACTGCTGGCCAAGTACCTATGGCCGTACAAATGGTTCATTGCG
Organism: uncultured Actinomyces sp.; assembly: GCA_964344825.1. GTDB lineage: Bacteria > Actinomycetota > Actinomycetes > Actinomycetales > Actinomycetaceae > Scrofimicrobium. Next base: position 20,013 of record CAYFOT010000028.1, on the reverse strand, counting down.
GGGATCGTCGTCTTCCAGATGATCTCCGTTATAGCCAACCTCTACCTGCCGACCCTGAATGCGCAGATCATCGACAAGGGTGTGGCCCAGGGCGACGTCGGCTTGATCTGGCGCCACGGCGGCTGGATGCTGACTATCTCCTTTGTCCAGATTGCGGCATCGATTGCCGCGCTGGTGCTGGCGGCGAAGGCGTCGATGGGCATGGGCCGCGACATCCGCAATGCCATCTACAAGAAGGTCAGTAGTTTTTCTGAGCGTGAGGTCAACCAGTTCGGCCCCGGCTCGCTGATCACCCGCAACACGAACGACGTTCAGCAGGTGCAGATGCTGGCGATGATGGGCTCGACGATGCTGGTGATGGCCCCTTTGATGGCGATTGGCGGCATCATCATGGCGCTGAAGCAGGACGTGAACCTGTCATGGATCCTGGCGGTCGCCATTCCCATCTTGTTGGCGTCAGCGGGGTTCATCATGGCCCGCCTGATCCCGCTCTTCCGCCTCTATCAGGAGCGACTGGACAACGTGAACCTCATTTTGCGTGAGCAACTAACGGGCGTCCGCGTGGTGCGTGCATTCGTCCGCGAACGGATAGAGGCCGTCCGCTTCCTTCAAGCCAACACCGACATCATGGTCGTGGGCCGCAACGTGGGGTCTCTCTTTGTCCTCATGTTCCCCCTCGTGATGCTGATCTTGAACCTGACGACCACCGCGGTCCTCTGGTTCGGCGCCATCCGCATTGATGAGGGCACCATGGAAGTCGGAACCATCATGGCGTTCATGCAGTACATCGCCCAAGTTCTCTTCGGTATCGTCATGGCGTCCTTCATGGCGATGATGTTCCCGCGCGCGGTCGTGTCTGCGGAGCGTATCCAGGAGGTTTTGGAATCGTCATCGGAGCTCAAGAGCCCCAAGAACCCGGTCTTGGTCCAGCCACACCCGGGCAAGGTGGAGTTCGAGGACGTTTCGTTTGCCTTCCCGGACGCCGAAGAACCGCTCCTGAAAGGCGTATCGTTCGTCGCTCCGCCAGGCAAGACAATGGCGATCGTCGGCTCAACCGCGGCGGGAAAGTCCACCCTGGTGAACCTCATCCCGCGGCTGTTTGACGTGACTGGCGGCGCCGTCCTCGTCGGTGGCGTGGACGTGCGGGAGCAGGAGTTGGAAAGGCTGTGGGCGGGCATCGGCCTCGTCCCTCAAAAACCGATCCTATTTGCCGGAACAGTCGCGTCGAACGTCCGGTTCGGGAACGAGGGCGCAACGGATGAGCAAATCTGGGAAGCCCTGCGCGTCGCCCAAGCGGAGGACTTCGTTCGCGAAATGGACGGACAACTGGAGGCACGCATCTCTCAAGGCGGCACGAATGTGTCCGGCGGGCAGCGGCAAAGGTTGTCCATTGCGAGGGCGTTGGTGCGCAAACCGGAGATCCTGATCTTCGACGACTCGTTTTCCGCCCTCGACCTGACAACAGACGCGCGGCTGCGCGAAGCCCTGTGGAAGGAGTTTCCGGACACTACGAAGATCGTGGTGGCGCAGCGGATCTCGACGATCGCCGACGCTGAGCAGATCCTGGTGGTCGACAACGGGAGCGTGGTCGGCGTGGGCACGCATGAGGCGCTGCTCAAATCGTGCCCAACCTACGTGGAAATCGTTGAGTCACAACTGAGTGCGGAGGTGGCGTGATGAGCGATGCAAATCCCACGCCGTTGGATGAAGAAGAGATCCTGGAGTTAGCGGAGGCCGCGGCTTCCGGGGACACGGGACCCCACGGGGGCGGCACCGCGCGGAAGGCGAAGAACTTCTGGAAGTCGTTCCGGAGGATGCTCGGGCTGCTGAAACCCTATTGGGTGCGCATGATCATTGTGACGATCGTGGGGGCGGCATCGGTGGTGATGACGGTGTTGTCGCCGAAGATTCTGGGGCGTGGCACGGACATCTTGTTCTCGGGGTTCATCTCGAAACAGCTACCCGCGGGGGTCAGCGCGAAGGAGGCCATTGAGGGACTGCGCGCTTCCGGGCAGGCGGAAATGGCCGACATGCTGGAGAAAATGGACGTCACGCCGGGTGCGGGCATCGACTTTTCGGCGCTGGCACACATCCTGCTACTGGTCGTCGCGCTGTACCTTGGGGCTGCGGTTTTGTCGTGGCTGCAGGGCTACATCCTGAATCGCGTGATGGTGCGGGCCATGTGGAAACTGCGTGGTGACGTTGAAGCGAAGATCAACCGGTTGCCGTTGTCGTACTTCGACAAGGTGAAGCGCGGCGACCTGATTTCCCGCGTCACCAACGACATCGACAACATGACGAACACGATGCAGCAGTCGCTGTCTGGCGCCATTACGTCGGTGTTCACTGTGATCGGCGCGCTGATCATGATGCTGACCATTTCTTGGAAACTGACTTTGATCGCACTCGTTTCGCTGCCGCTCCTAGGTGTTATTTTTGGGATCATCGGCCCGAAGGCGCAGAAGGCGTTCACCATGCAGTGGCTGAAGGTGGGGCGCCTGAACGCGCGCGTGGAGGAGTCCTTCTCCGGGCATGCGCTGGTGAAGGTTTTCGGGCAGCAAAGGCACTTTGAGGAGGAGTTCTCGAAGGAGAACGAGGAGTTGTACGAAGCCTCCTTCAAGGCACAACTACTGTCCGGGCTGATGATGCCGGCCATGAGTTTCGTTGGGAACATCGTGTACGTGGGCATCGCGGTGATCGGCGGGGTGATGGTGGCGGGTGGAAACCTGCTGCTCGGTTCCGTGCAGGCGTTCATCCAGTACACGCAGCAGTTCAACCAACCGCTGGCGGAGTTGGGCGGGATGGCTGCGTCGGTGCAGTCCGGCGTCGCCTCAACGGAGCGTGTATTTGAGCTTTTAGACGAGGCCGATGAGAAGCCGGACAACCCCAACGCGCCTGCCCCCGTCCCAGGCCAAGGGCAAATCACGTTTGACCACGTGAAGTTCTCCTACCACCCCACTAAACCGCTGATTGAGGACCTATCGTTCACGGTCTCTCCGGGTCAAACCGTCGCGATTGTTGGGCCTACCGGCGCTGGCAAGACGACGCTGGTGAACCTTCTGATGCGGTTCTATGAGTTGGACGGCGGGAAGATCACGGTGAACGGACAGGACATCGCCGATCTGAAACGCGATGACGTGCGCCGACGCACCGGCATGGTGCTCCAGGACCCCTGGCTATTCGCGGGGACCATCAAGGAGAACATCCGCTACGGGAATGAGGAAGCAAGCGACCAGCAGATCGTCGCCGCCGCGAAGGCCACGTATGTGGACCGGTTGGTCCGACAATTCCCGGAAGGGTACGACACGAAGTTGGACGAGGACGCATCGAACCTCTCCGCCGGAGAGCGCCAACTCCTCACCATCGCGCGCGCGTTCGTGGCTGAACCATCCATCCTGATCTTGGATGAGGCCACTTCGTCTGTGGATACGAGGACGGAGCGGCTGCTGCAGAACGCCATGCAAGCCCTGCAAAAGGGGCGAACATCCTTCGTGATCGCGCACCGCCTGTCCACAATACGTGAGGCCGACCTGATCCTGGTCATGGAAAACGGTGCCATCGTGGAGCAGGGAAACCATGAGGAGCTAATCAGAAGGAAGGGCGCCTACTGGCGGCTTTACAACTCCCAGTTCCAAGGCGCGCTGGGAGAGGAAGACGCGGGCTAAGGCACCAAAACCCGAACCGGCGGTTAAGTATCAGAGCTTAGCGGAAACACGCTCCCCTTCGCCCCCTGACGCCACCCAATGTTGCGATACCCAACACTCACTTGCTTGACGCGCAAAACCCGCATACTTTTACCGCGTACCCTTCCTCTAGGTCATGTCAGCGAAGGCTGGCGACAAGGAGTCGACCGTGGTCGAAAAAGGCGCCCTTCTCTATGAGGGCAAAGCCAAGAGACTCTATGCAACCCCCGACAACAACATTCTTTGGGTCGAATACCTGGATCAGGCAACGGCCTTTAACGGTGAGAAGAAGGACCAAATCGCTGGTAAAGCGGTCCTCAACAACAAGATCTCCTCACGGATCTTCGAAAAGCTCCACAAGGCCGGAGTGAACAGCCACTTCGTAGAGCAACTCTCCGAAAATGAGCAGCTGGTCCGCCGCGTCCAAATCATTCCCCTTGAAGTCGTCGTGCGAAACACGGCGGCGGGAAGTCTGACGAAGCGCCTCGGAATCCCAGAGGGCATGCCCCTGGAGCAGCCGCTGGTTGAGTTCTTCTACAAGGACGACGACCTTGGTGACCCGCTGGTGACCGATGACCACATCCGCATGATGGACATCGCAACGGACGCCGAAATCCAAAAGCTCAAAGATAAGGCCCTCACCGTCAACACCGCTTTGAAGGCGCTGTTTGCCGACCTCGGCATAAACCTCATCGACTTCAAACTGGAGTTCGGTCGTACGGAGGAGGGCGAAATCCTCCTTGCCGACGAAGTCTCCCCCGACACCGCGCGTCTCTGGGATCTCTCCACCGGCGCCCACCTAGACAAGGACGTGTATCGACGCGACCTTGGAGACCTAGTCTCCGTTTACCAAGTTGTCCTAAACCGTTTAGAAGAACAGTAGAGAAGGGTCCCCAATGTACCTGGTCAAGGTTTATGTGACGTTCGCAAACTCCGTTGTGAACCCGGCTGCTGAGGCAACGAAGGCCGCCGCTCAGAACATGGGTTACAAGGACGTTCAGGACGTCCGAATCGGCAAGTTCATCGAACTCCAAATCGACAAGAGCGACAACAGCGACACGCCCGTCGAAGAGACGGTTGAGGCCCTCTGCAAGTCCCTTCTCACGAACCCGAACACGGAGGACTACTCCTACGAGATCCAGGAAGTGGCAGCCCTGTGAAACTTGCGGTCGTAGCATTCCCCGGCTCCACGTACCAGGACACGGTCTACGCGTTGGAGACGTTCAATGAACTCGAAGGCACCGCCCTCGACATTGACGTGGTCAACGAAAAGGCGGACGATCTGGGCGACTTTGACGCCGTGATTCTGCCCAGCGGCGCCTCCTATGGTGACTACCTGCGCCCCGGCGCTATCGGCGCAACCACGCCTGTCATCGACGCAATCACGACGTTCGCGGACGCCGGCGGCACCGTCGTAGGCTTCGGCAACGGCTTCCAGATCCTCACCGAGGCGGGCCTCCTCCCCGGCGCCCTGCTCCAGAACGCGGACTGCCAGTTCACCTGCGCAACCCCCGCCGTCACCGTGGTCACGGCGGCGACGCCGCTCACGGGCGCCCTCGAACCGGGCCAGACGGTCCACCTGCCCATCGCCCACGGGTTCGGCAACTACTGGTGCGACGCCGAAACGTTGAAGGATCTGGAAGAACGCGACCAGATCGTCCTGAAGTACGAGGGCGAGGGCGAGGGCGAGGGCGAGCGCGAGGGCGCATCCCAGTCCGACAACCAGCCCGCTGACCCCTCCACCATCGCGGCCATCTGTAACCTGAGCGGCAACGTCCTCGGGATGATGCCCCTGCCGGAACGCGCAACCGACCCGGCCCTTAGCAACGGTGACGGCAGGGCCTTCTGGCGCTCCCTAATCGACTCCTACCTGGACACTAACGAATCAGTTGAGGCATGATGACCACGCTTGAGCCCACCCCGTCAGAGGTCAAAGAACAAAAACTCTACGCCGACTGGGGCCTCACCGACGAAGAGTACGCCCTCATAGAGGACATCCTGGGCCGCATGCCCAACTACACGGAAGCGGGACTCTACTCCGTGATGTGGAGTGAGCACTGCTCCTACAAGCACTCCAAGGTTTTCCTCCGCAACTTCCCGACCGACGGCCCGCAGGTCCTTCAGGGGCCGGGCGAGGGCGCCGGAATCGTCGACATCGGCGACAACCAAGCCATCGCGTTCAAGGTGGAGAGCCACAACCACCCCTCCGCGGTGGAGCCGTACGAGGGCGCCGCAACCGGCGTCGGCGGCATCATCCGCGACGTTTTCTCGATGGGCGCCCAGCCGATCGCATCCATGAACTCCCTGCGTTTCGGGGAGTTGGATGATGATCGGACGAAGTTCTTGGTGCGCGAGGTCGCTCGCGGCATCGGCGGCTACGGCAACGCCCTGGGCGTGCCGACCGTCGGCGGGGAGATCACGTTCGACCCCTGCTACCGTGGCAATCCGCTGGTAAACGCCATGGTCGTCGGGCTTATGGACCACAAGGACATCCAGAAGGGCCGCGCTGCGGGCGTGGGCAACTCCGTCATGTACGCGGGTGCAACGACGGGGCGCGACGGGATCCACGGCGCGACGTTCGCCTCGGCTTCGTTTGAGGACGAGGACGAGGACGAGGACGCAGTCGCAGTCGCAGGCGCAGGCATGTCTGCGGAGACCGGCGCGAACGCAGGCGCGGGCGCGGCCCCAACCCCCGCCGCCACCGACGCCCTCGCCAATACCGGCGCCGACGCTGGCGAACCCGAAGAAGCCGAGCGCAGCGCCGTCCAAGCCGGCGACCCCTTCACGGAGCGCGTCCTGATGGACGCCTGCCTGGACCTGATCCGCAACCACTCCGACATTGTCGTGGGCATCCAGGACATGGGTGCGGCGGGCCTAGTCTCCTCAAGTTCGGAGATGGCATCGAAGGCGGGCTTCGGCCTCGAACTGAACCTTGATCTGGTTCCCACGCGTGAAGACGGCATGACGCCTTACGAAATGATGCTCTCTGAATCCCAGGAACGCATGCTGATCTGCGTAAAGCGCGGCGAAGAAGAGCGTGTGCGGGAACTGTTTGAGGACTACGGCATCAACGCCGTCACCATTGGTGAAGTCACCGATGACAAGCAGTACCGGCTTTACTTCCAAGGCGACCTGGTCTGCGATATCCCGGTTGATTCCCTAGCGGACGCCCCGGAGGCGAACCCTCCGCGCAAGATGCCGGCGCGCCTGGAGAACCCGGGTGAGCCCTGGGTCCCCTCGGTGACCAACCCGGGCCACGTCCTCCTGGACCTGCTGGCGGCACCGACGGTTGCATCCAAGCGCGCGCTCTTTGAAACGTATGACTCGCAGGCACGCTGTGACACAGTGGTGCTTCCGGGCTCGGACGCGGGTGTCGTGCGGGTGCGTGGCACCAACAAGGCACTTGCGATCACGACCGACTGCAACGGCCGCTACCTCTACCTGAACCCCCGCGTTGGGGCCCAGATCGCGGTCGCGGAAGCAGCGCGGAACGCAGTTGCTGCGGGCGCGAAGCCCCTGGCGATCACAGACGGCCTCAACTTCGGCAGCCCCGTGAACCCGGAAGCCTACTGGGAACTGGGAGCCGCAACAGAGGGCATCGCCGAAGCGTGCGCAGCCCTGGAAGTCCCCGTGATCTCCGGAAACGTGTCGCTTTACAACGAGTTCGACGGGGAGTCCATCTACCCCACCCCGGTCATCGGGCTGGTCGGCCTCGTCAGCGACTTGGAGCACGTGACGACCCAGTACTTCAAGGATCCATCGGACCTCATCTACGTCGTGGGTCAAACCGGCGCCGACTTCGACGGGTCCGAACTGCAGAAACTCCAGGCAGGCCGCGTCTTCGGCCCGCTCATGGACTTCGACCTGAAGACAGAAGCGGCCGTCCAGGACTTCGTTTTGGCTGCGATCCGGGCCGGCCTCGTGAAGAGCGCACACGACGTTTCCGAGGGCGGCCTGGCCGTCGCCATCGCCGAATCCACGTTCGCTCCAGACCGCACGGACCTGGGCGTTGACGTGGCGCTGGACATGCCCAGTGCGAACCTGTTCTCCGAGACCCAGAGCCGCTTCGTCGTCTCCATTTCGAGGGCGAACAAGGCCGCCTTTGAGAAGTTGGCAGCGGAGTCGCGCGTTGTCTCCGCCCTCGCCGGCGAAGTCACGGACCGGGGCAAACTGTCGATCGAGACCGCGGACGGAGCCATCACGGTTCCGACCTCGGAAGCACGCAGGTCCTGGGAAGATTCCATTCCCAGCCTGCTGAAGTAACCGCGGATACAAATGCTCAAAGATAGGGGCTAGGGCGTGTTTGGAGTATGGGGGCACCCCGATGCATCCAGGTTGACGTATTTCGGGCTGCGCGCGCTGCAGCACCGGGGCCAAGAGGGAGCTGGCATCGTTTCAAACGACGATGGGCGCCTGATTGGGCACCGCGGTCTGGGTCTGGTTTCTTCCGTGTTCAAGCATGAGAGCCAACTGGACCGCCTGGCCGGGAACGCCGCAATCGGGCATGTCCTGTACGGCACGTCGGATGCGGCGGGCATCGACAACGTCCAGCCGTTGCTGTTCAACTTCCAGGACTCCCGCGTAGCGCTGTGCCAGGGTGGAAACCTCACCAACGCGCACAGCCTCCGCCGGGAACTGGAAGAGTCGGGCGGGATCTTCCGCTCCAACTCCGACAGTGAAATCCTGATGCACCTGATCAGGCGAAGCAAGAAGCCCACCTTCATTGAGCAGCTCAAAGATGCTCTTCGACAGGTCAAGGGCGGTTTTTCCTACATCTTGTTGACGGAGGACGCGATGTACGCCGCCCTCGACCCCAACTCCTTCCGACCCCTGGTGATCGGGCGGATGCGGATGGGCGCGTACGTGGTGGCGGCGGAGACGTGCGCGCTGGACTCCGTGGGTGCGCGGTTTGTGCGCGATCTGCTGCCCGGTGAGGTCGTCATCATTGACGACTACGGCGTGCGTTCGGAGCAATTCACGACTGACACCAACCCGTCCATCTGTTCCATGGAGTACGTCTACTTCGCACGCCCCGACAGCGACATCGCGGGGATCAACGTGCACGCAGCCCGCAAGAACATGGGGCGTCTCCTAGCGCAGGAGGCCCCCGTTGACGCGGACATGGTCATTGGGGTCCCCAACTCTTCCCTGTCGGCCGCATCCGGGTATTCGGAGGCATCGGGCCTGCCGTATGAGATGGGCCTGATCAAGAACCAGTACGTTGCGCGCACCTTCATCCAACCCACCCAGGTCCTACGCGACCAGGGTGTGCGGATGAAACTGTCGGCCGTCCGCGGTGTCGTGGAGGGGAAGCGTGTGGTGTTGGTGGACGACTCAATCGTCCGGGGCACCACCAGCCGCCGCCTTGTGGAGCTGCTGCGCGACGCGGGAGCCAGCGAAGTTCACCTGCGCATTTCCGCCCCGCCCCTGGCCTACCCCTGCTTCTATGGCATCGACATCCAGGACCGCGGCGAACTAATCGCAGCCTCCCTCTCCGTCGATGAGATCCGCGAATACCTTGGCGCCGACTCACTTGAGTTCCTCAGCAACCAGGGGATGATCGACGCCATCGGCCTCGACCTAGACGCGCCCTACACCGGGCTGTGCGTCGCCTATTTCAACGGGGATTACCCCACGCCGCTTTACGACTATGAAGAGGAATACCGCGCGTCACTTTCTCTTCCTTCCCGCGCCGGTTAGAGACCCCGAAAGAAGAAAAGTTGAAGAACGCATACGGTGAAGCCGGAGTAGACGTCGAAGCCGGATATGAGGTCGTCAGCCGCATCCGCCCGCACATCGCCCGCACGTCCCGCCCGGGAGTGATGGGCGGATTCGGAGGGTTCGGCGGGTGCTTCGACCTAGGCGCCCTAGACTACAAGCATCCCATCCTGGTTTCGGGGACGGACGGCGTCGGCACGAAACTGATGGTCGCCATCGCCGCGAAACGCTACGACACGGTCGGCATCGACTGCGTCGCGATGTGCGTGAACGACGTGGCCGCCCAGGGTGCGCAACCGCTCTACTTCCTTGACTACATAGCCACGGGGAAGAACGAGCCTGCCGTTATGGCCGACATCGTCGCCGGCGTCGCAGAGGGTTGCGTTCAGGCCGGTGCCGCGCTGATCGGCGGGGAAACCGCGGAGATGCCCGGCATGTATGGGCCCGGGGATTTCGACCTGGCGGGCTTCGCAGTGGGAGCCGCGGAGAAGGCAAATCTGGTGACCGGCGCCGACATCGCGGCAGGCGACGTCCTGCTGGGCCTGCCCTCCAGTGGGTTCCACTCCAACGGGTTTTCCCTGATCCGCAAGGTCCTTTTCGACGACGCGGGTTTGTCTGTTGACTCGCCATTCCCGTTGATGGGTGGGGGTGAGGGCGAGGGCGAGCCAACAATTTCCGACGTCCTCCTCACCCCGACCAAGATCTACGTGAAGGCCCTGATGCCGCTGGTGGAAGCGGGCCTGGTCAAGGGCGCCGCACACGTCACCGGGGGTGGTTTCGTAGAGAACCTGCCGCGGATGCTGCCCGACGGGTTGGCCGCGCAGGTCAACCTTGGATCATGGCCGGTCCCCCAAGAGTTCACAGGTCTCCAGCGTTTCGGCAACATCCCCGCAAACGAGATGTACGAAATCTTCAATATGGGCATCGGGATGTGCCTTGCCATTTCCCCGGAAAACTTGGATGAAGCGCAGCGGATCCTGGCCGATTTGGGTGAAGAGAGCTTCGTGGTAGGCACCGTGCAAGAGGGGTCGGGCGTGGACTTCGTGGGACAGTTCGAACAGTGAGTGAGCAGTCCAAAACCCGCCTGGCCGTGATGGCGTCGGGGACGGGATCAAACTTTGTGGCGATTACTCGGGCAGCCCAAGAGGGGCTCATCGATGCTGACGTGTGCCTGCTCCTGTGCGACAAGCCGGGGGCAGCCGCGCTGGAACGGGCCTCTGAACTGGGCGTTGACGCACTCTGCGTTGACCCGCGGACCTTCCCGGGCAAAGCGGCCTATGAGGCGCACTTATTGGATCTGCTGGACGAAGCGGACGTGGACCTCATCGCCCTCGCCGGCTACATGCGCGTCGTAGGCCCCACGCTGCTTGCCGAATACGAGGGGCGGATGCTGAACGTGCACCCCTCCCTGCTCCCCCATTTCACGGGCCTGAACGCGCTGGAGCGTAGTTTCGAGGGCGGAAATGGCGGCGCCACAGTTCACCTTGTTGACGCGGGTCTGGATACGGGCCCCGTCCTCGCTCAAAAGGCCGTGGAGCGTCGCGAAGACGACACACTGGAGTCGTTCGCAACCCGCGTCCATGCCACCGAACACACCCTATTTCCCCTTGCGATCCAGCAGGTCATCGAAGCCCAAAGAGAAGAGCCAAAATGAAGGTAATGGTCGTTGGAAGTGGCGGGAGAGAGCACGTCATCGCGAAAACGCTCCTCGCGGGAAACGCCACGGAAGAGGTCTTCTGCGTGCCGGGGAACCCGGGCATGGCGCGTGACGGGATCACGCTTGCGGACATCGCGATTGGTGACCAGGTGGGGCTGACGCGCTTCGCCCTCGAAAAAGGCGTTGACTTCGTGATTGTGGGGCCGGAGCAGCCGCTGACGGAGGGCCTGATCGACACCCTGCAGGCGGCGGGCGTGCGAGCGTTTGGGCCCAGTGCGAAGGCCGCGCGGATTGAGGGCTCTAAGGAGTTCGCGAAGCAGGTCATGAGCGCGGCGGGCGTGCCGACGGCTGACTACCGGTCGTTCTCAGACTTCGAGGAGGCTGCGGCCTACGTCACCGAGCACGGCGCCCCAATCGTAGTGAAAGCCGACGGCTTGGCAGCGGGCAAGGGCGTGGTAGTCGCGTTCACCGTCAACCAGGCCGTCGATGCGCTCCGGGACATGCTGAAGGACAACCGCTTCGGCGACGCGGGCGCGCGGGTCGTGGTGGAGGAGTTCCTGGAGGGCCAAGAGTTCTCCCTAATGTCGTTCGTGTCGGGCGAGGACGTCTACCCCATGGTCATCGCCCAGGACCACAAGGCCGCCTACGACGGCGACACGGGCCCCAACACGGGTGGGATGGGCGCGTACTCCCCCGTCCCCCAAATCAGTGATGACATGGTGGTTTCCGCTGTGGAGAGCATTGTGAAGCCGGTCGCCAAGCAGATGGTTGCCCAAGGCGACCCGTTCACGGGGATCCTGTACGCAGGCCTGATTGCGACCGAGGACGGCCCGAAGGTCATTGAGTTCAACGCGCGTTTCGGGGACCCGGAGGCGCAGGTGATCCTGCCGCGGCTCGCGTCTGACTTGGGTGTGGTGGTCGACGACCTGTTGGATGGGCGCGTCCCGCAGATTCGGTGGAACGACGACCTGTGCTGCGTCGGGGTTGTCGTCGCGGCGGACGGGTATCCGGGCCCGATCAAGACGGGTGCGGCGCTCCCTTCGTTCAAGGGCGAGGACGTAGCCGTGCTCTATTCCGGGGTTGCCGAGGGCGAGGGCTCACCGGCCAGCGCCGGCGACGGCGCACTGGTTAGCGCTGGCGGCCGCGTGTACCTGGTTGCAGCCACAGGCCCCACCCTCCGGGATGCCCAAGCAAAGGTGTACGACACGCTGGGCCGACACGACACGACGGGCACGTTCTACCGCACGGACATCGGCAACCGGGGGCTGGTCACGCCCTAGCCG
>CAYFOT010000028.1:4474-7572 GCA_964344825.1 uncultured Actinomyces sp. | reverse complement strand
GCCCATCACGATTAGGCGCCCCGCCGCCTCAGCCCATCACGGCCTTGGCGCAGTTAGTGCCTCCCGCGTCGCCGCCGGCTCCCCCAGCGCCGTCACGTGCCCCATTTTGCGCCCCACCTTGGCGTCCTTCTTGCCGTAAACGTGCAGGTGGAAGTCTGGGTGGTGCTTTACCAGCCCCATGACGTCCCCCATGTCCTCACCAAGCAGGTTGAGCATCACCGCCGGGCTCAACAACGCAGGTTGGGGTAGCGGCCAACCCGCAACAGCGCGAATGTGCATGTCGAACTGGCTGAAATCGCAGGCCTCGATAGTTGCGTGCCCAGAGTTGTGGGGGCGCGGCGCCAACTCATTGACAACCACTTCCCCATTGGGAAGATAGAACATTTCTATCGCCAAGACCCCCACCAGGCCCAGTCGTTTCGCGATCTCACGCGCGACGTCCTCAGCCTTGCGCGCCGAGGCCTCCGGCACCTGCGCGGGGATCGTGGAGACGTGAAGGATGTTGTTGCGATGCTCATTGTGGATGGGCGGAAATACGCGGACCTGTCCGTCCTCGTTCGCCACCACCAGCACCGACAGCTCGCTTTCAAACGGGACAAGCGCCTCCAGGACGCAGTCGGCTTGGTTGGCGAGGGCGGTGGCGCGTTGCAAATCGCCCTCGCCCCGAAGCACAACCTGACCTTTGCCGTCATACCCGCCGCGGGCCGTCTTCAGGACACACGGATACCCCAGCGTTCGCGCGGCCTTGGTGACATCGTCCCCGCGGTTCACCACCAGGTACGGCGCAACCGGGACACCCGCGTCTGTCAGGAACTGCTTCTCCGCCCGCCGGTCCTGCGTGGTGCGCAGAAGGTCCGTCCCCTGTGGAAGCGTCGCGCCGGATATTTTGTCGAGGGCGTCGGCGTCAACATTCTCAAACTCATAGGTGAGCACGTCCGCCATCGCGGCGAGCTCAGCAAGGGCCGCCACGTCGTCGTAGCCGGCCTCAATGTGGAAGTCGGAGACTTGAGCCGCAGGACAATTGGGCGTGGGATCCAAAACAGCGACGTCAAAGCCCATTTGTTTGGCGGCGGCAGCCATCATCCGGCCCAGCTGGCCCCCACCAATGATGCCGATCGTGGAGCCGATATCCAGCATCTAGACCAGCTCCGCATTGCTCTCATAGACCTGGGCGACGGCAGCGTCCTGGCGTTTTTGGAGCCGTTCCGCAAGCGCGCTGTCCGCTACCGCCAGCATCCGCGCGGCGAACAGGGCGGCGTTGGTAGCACCTGCTTTCCCGATCGCCATGGTCGCCACCGGCACGCCGCCTGGCATCTGGACGATGGAGAGTAGGGAGTCCATGCCGTTGAGTGCGCGCGATTGGACAGGAACGCCTATGACGGGCAGGGGCGTTTGGGAGGCGACCATGCCTGGCAGGTGTGCCGCTCCCCCGGCGCCAGCGATGATCACTTTGAGGCCCCTGGTCTGTGCGTCGGCCGCGTAGCCCGCCATGAGGTCGGGGGTTCTGTGAGCGGAGACCACGCGTTTTTCGAAGGGGATCTTCAGCTCTTCCAGGACTTCGCAGGTATGACGCATTGTCTCCCAGTCGGAGGAGGAACCCATGATCACGCCGACATCCACCATAGTCATTTCTCCAATGCTGTTCTCTGGGGCCTACGTTAAGCGTACGGGCCCAGCGTTGGGCTTGCGCGGTCGTCCATCCCCGGTGGGCATGTGCCTACTCTGTGTGGTCGATTAGCTCCGGTTCTCCCGCCTTGCGTAGTGCGTCCCACCTGTTCGCTGCGCCCAGTTTCCGGTAGATGCCACGCAGGTGGAACTTCACCGTGTTGGTGCTGACGAACAGCTTCTTGGCGATTGCGTCGCGGCTGGCGCCGGTGCTCAGTTCCTGGAGGATCCGATGTTCCGACTGGCTCAGGGACTCAGATCTTTCGGGGCGTAACCACTTAGGGAGTGCCTCCAACTCCTGCTGAACGTTGGTTAGGGCGCGGAGTGAGTTTGCATCGTAACCCTCACCGGTTTCCAGCGCGGAGGCGTGCTTGCCAAGAAGCGACGCGCATGCTTCACCCGCTGGACCCGTTTTTCAAGAGAACGAAGAGCGGCCAGCGGGCCCTCTGTCATCCGTAGCATCTGGGTTTCTGCGTAGACAAGGACACCCGCCTGATCCCAGGAGGGCAGGGCATCCTCTAGGGGTTCCAAGATCGCCTGCAGCTCCAGCGGGTTTCTGTCGTCAACCGCAACCAATGCGTTGGCGGTTTGACGGTTGATTTGCGCCAACGCAGGCCCGGACACTCCGCTGGACAGAATCAGTTCGACGGCGCGCGCATTCAGGGAGCGTGCCTCTTCGACGTTACCGCTCATTGCGGCAACCATTGCTAACCCACTGAGTCCCCTGATTTGTTCGGATTCACTTCCTGCCGCGACCGCAGCCTCATAGGCACGGCTGAAGCCCCGTTCTCCCATCTGTGCGTTGCCGTTCATGAGGCCCGCGAAGCCTAGGATTGCGTATACGACGGAAAGCGATGTGCGTATGTGGGCCAAGTCGCGCTCTTGCGCCGCCTCCAGTCTGCGTTCCAGCTCCGCTGCCAGCCTCAAGGTTTCCGCGGTCGGCTCCGGGCGGCAGCGAACCCAATGTACGACCATGGGGTCGAATACGCCTTCGCTGACCCACTGGGAGATGAGGGTGGATTTTCCGTATCCCGCTGGCGCCAGTACTAGGGTAAGTGCGGAGGGCGAAGAGTCCGCGCTGGGACGCAACCTTGGACGCGACACTGCGGTATGTCGAAAGTTCGGCACATGCTCCACCCTAGACCTATGTCATATTTTCCTCATCCTCCTTTGGGATGATACGGCGGCAATCGGGAGGACAATGTAAACATGATGATGAAATGGAGACCGAGAATGGATGCTAAGTCACTGGTTCTTGGTGGCGCGATCCTTGCCCTGGCACTGTCCGGCTGTGGAAACAGCGGCACGCAAGGTGGGGCGGAACAGAGCACGGAGGCCGCCTGCGAGACGATTTATGACGGACTGGCAACGCTGGAGACTGAGTTAGCAGAACTTGGCAGCGGTGACTCCACGGAAGACATTCAGGCAATGCT
>CAYFOT010000028.1:0-4374 GCA_964344825.1 uncultured Actinomyces sp. | reverse complement strand
TTACCCAAGATGAGAGGCGGAGGGCTAGGAGTGGGTTTCACCCCTCTTAGTCGTTCCCCAAGTGTCAGCGGCGCGATGAGGATGTAGAAGTTCCCGTCCTCATCCACCGCCACGGAGTGATCAGCCTTCAGATACCAACCCTTGAGGGGCGTCTTCGCGCGGTGTTTCCCGTCCTTCGCGCTCACGAACAGCGGCTCCGGATCGATTCCGTCCCGTCGGGCGGCGGCGATGAACGCCTCCAGGTGTTTGGCCGCGGCGGCACTTTCCGCTGCTTCGCGCTCCCGCAGGCGCTCCGCTTGCAGCGCCGCGTTCTTGCGTCTTTGCTCTGCCCAGTTATCTTCCATCCCCCTATTGTTGCGTAGGCCACGGATTCTGTCTGCATAGCGACGTGAATGGCTCCGGTTCACGCGGCCCTCTAATCCAAGCCACGTACAATATCTGTCCATGGAACTAAAGAGTGTCTTGGGACGGCGCTGGATCATCATGAGTGTGATCGGCGTGATCGTGTTCGTAGCTACGTACTTGGGGTTGGTGAGGACCTACCTGGGCCAGTATTTGGAGAACGCCGCGTTGATCGGTGCGAAGCAGGCGACAACTGAATCCGTGGACGGCGCCCTCGAAAACCTACACGTCATTTCCATCACGTCACTGGTGATCATGATGATCGCGTTCGCAATCGTCGGCGTGGTGCGCAAATCATGGCGCGTTGCCCTGGCGGGGATGGCCGCACTGGGCGGGTCTGCGGTCCTGGCTGAGCTACTGAAACGCGTGCTCCTGCACCGGCCCGACCTCGCAGCCATTTACAACGACAACAACGCCCACAACTCTTTCCCTTCCGGACACACGACGATTGCAATGGCGATCCTGGTCTCGCTGTTGCTCGTCACCTCCTACCGGTGGCGTGGCGTGGTCATGTTCTTCTCAATCACCTGGGCTGTATCAGTGGGCTCTGCAACGGTAACGGCCAGGTGGCACCGCTTTTCAGACACGCTGGGCGCCGACATGCTGGCACTCACCGTGGGGGCAATTGTCGCCTACTGGCTGCTGACACAAAACGCGATAGTTCGGGAGGAGGGCCGCAAGTACGTGGGTCGCGTGATCCTCGTCGTGTTCATTGCGGGATCCGCCCTCGTCGCGCTCGTCTCCGGTGGGCTGGTGGCCGCGCTGACGGTGCGTAACTTCGGCCTCCTAGACCAACTGGCCGCGGCCAAAGCCGCGGGCGTCGCACCGGACCTAACCGCGCACTTGGACCCGGTCTTCAACGAGAACATGTACCTGGCTGCGCAGACTCTCGCGTTTGCGTTCTCCGCGTTGGCCGCGCTCTGGTTCTGGGGGACTTTCCACCGTTTGTCCACGGCGTCGCAAAGCGCCCTCGCCCTACAAAACCCAGACCAGCGGTACCAGTAGGATCTTCACCAGGATCGCCAGCGCGAAGAGGACGCTGTAGGCGCTCTCCACGCGTTCGTCCCGCACGCGCGCCATCGCACCTTGGAACACGGCCGGTTGCCCCAGGAAACCAGCGACGCCGCCGGCCGTGCGCGGCGCGGACATGCCACTCATCCACCCCGCGGCCACCATGATCACGCAGCCGACGAGGGCGATTACCGTCGCACTAATCAACACCTTCGGACCCATCGGGCCGCTGAGCAACTGCGCGACACTGGGCCCCGCGGACAGACCAAGCGCAGCCAGGAACAGGAGCATCCCCAGGTGGCGGACCGTGAGGTTGACGGACTCCGGCATCGACCAAACCAGCGGCCCTGTGCGGCGCAGGTAGCCCAGGAGCAGGCCGACCAGTAGCGGACCTGCCGCTGGACCCAACTGGAACATCTGCCCACCCGGCAGTGGGATTGCGACCATTCCGACGAGGACGCCCAGCACCAACCCCACCCCAATGGACAGGGAGTCAAGCTCCGCAATGGAGCGCTGAGAGTCGCCGAGGAACTTCTTAACGCCCTCGACCTCCTCCGCGGGAACCACGACTGCCAAGCTGTCGCCCGCCTGCAGGGGAAGGTCGTCGCGGGCCAGTAGGTCGAGGTCGCCGCGGCGCACCCTGGTAACAACCGCACCGAAGCGTGCTGGCAAGCGCAAGTCAGAAATGGTGCGGCCCGGGAGGCGGTCGTTGGAGAGGACCACGCGCTCAAACGCGACGTCCGACCGGTCATCGGCAAGGTGGTCGGCGCATTGGGCGCCAATCTGTTCGGCGACACGCTGCGGTTCGCCGGGGAGGCCAACCACAACGACTTCGTCCCCCTCCCGCAACTCTTCACCGGGGACGAGGACGCGCGTGACGCCCTCGCGCCGAACGTATGAAAAGCGGACTGTCTGGTCGGCCCACTGCGAGATGTCGCGCGGCTGAACGGCGTGGGATACCTTCACGGTGAGCGCGTCCAAACCCTTGCCGGTCAGCGGCGAAGTGTCTTTCTTGCCCGGCCATTTCAGGCCCGCAACGATGCTGACGGCCAGGAGCCCGACGAGGACGCCAATGGGATACCCGGTCGAGTAGCCCACCGCGGGGGCGGAATCCCCGGCCAGCCTGGTCGCCGCGTCAAGCGCTGGGGCAGCAGTGAGGGCACCGGTGAATAGTCCGGTGGAGAGACCTCGCGGGAGGCCCAGCCAGTCCCCCATGAATCCCGCGGCTAGGGCGCCTCCAAGACTGGCCACGACCGCGCCAACCATAAGTGGGACGTTGGTGCGCAGCGCGGTCCCAATCGTGGCGCCCGACGCGATGCCGACGGTGTAGACGAAGAGGGCCAGGCCGACCTGTTGGACAAGAGTGAAACCCTCAGAGAGCTCCGGGTTGAGAGCAGAAAGAACGAGGGCGACAAAGAGCGCGCCCGCCGCCCCCAGCCGCACAGGGCCGAGGCGGATAGCGCCAACCGCGGCGCCGAGCGCCACAACCAAGAACAGCGTCAGGAGCGGGGCCCCCGCCAATGCGTCAATCATGGCTCAAGGCTAATGCGGACTTCGCTCTCCAAGCCCGGGCGCACACCCTTTTTGCCCGCGTAGAACTTGCGGAGAATGTCCATGTCGGCGACCACGTCGTCGGTGGGATAGACGGTGGGGCCAAGGCCCAGCGTTTTGGTGTCAGTGTCGGCAAAACCCGTCACGATCGGCAGGCCCGCGTCTTTTGCGATCCGGTAGAAGCCGGATTTCCACTGGTCCTTTTTCTTGCGGGTCCCTTCGGGGGCCATGATGATGACGGCGCCGGGGGTGGCTTTGAGTTCTTCCGCTAACTGCTTGGCCATGCCGCCGGGTGCATCCCGGTTCACGGGAATACCGCCAATGAGGCGAGGTATAAACCCCAACGGGTTGTCGAATATCTGGGATTTCCCCAGCCACCTCATGGGGAAGCCCGCCTGCCCCGCGATGAGCAGCATTAGGGCGAAGTCCCAGTTGGAGGTGTGGGGGGCGCCGATGACGACCGCTCCTTCTTTCGGAGGGGGTTCCTCCATGACGAAGCGGTATCCGATAAGTCGCGTAACCGCGCGTGCGGCCAAGGATTTTACACTCACCGGACCAGCCTATCTAGGGGCGAGGGCGGAGGTGGGGGCGTTCCGCGAGCGTGCGGGCGCGTTGTGCCCTCGCCCGCTGCTTCCCGACCGCCCTCGCCCCGCTGCTTCCCGACTGCCTGTTTCCGAACGTCCTCGCCCGCTGCTTCCCGGCCGCCCTCGCCCGCAGCTTCCCGGCCGCCCTCGCCCCGCTTGTTCCCGGTCGCCCTCGCCCCGCTGCTTCCCGGTCGCCTGTTTCTGAACGCCCTCGCCCCGCTACTTCCGGATTTCCATGGGCCCGTGCGAGACTGGGGTAATGACTGAAGCAAAGAAACTGGAAGTTGGGCAGGTCGCGCCTGCATTCACGATCGAAACCACGGAGGGCCAGGTCACGCTGGCGGAGTTGGTTGGGCGCGCAAATAGGGGTGCAATCGTGTACTTCTACCCGAAGGCGGGGACGCCGGGGTGCACGAAGGAGGCGTGCGATTTCAGGGATAGTTTGAACTCGCTGAAGTCGGCGGGGTACGCGGTGATTGGGATTAGTGCGGACTCGATGGCGGCCCTGAACCGGTTCCAGGAGAAGCAGCAGTTGAACTTCCCGCTGGGGTCCGATCCTGACCACGAAATCATGACGGAGTGGGGTGTTTGGGGGACGAAGAAGAACTATGGGAAGACGTTCCTCGGGATCATTCGGTCGACTTTTGTTGTGGATAAGGAAGGTGTCCTGACGCTGGCGCAGTACAACGTGAAGGCGACGGGGCATGTGGCTCGGTTGAGGAAGGCGTTGGGGCTGGACGGTTAGTCTCTGTGGCTCTCTAGCTCTCTAGGCTGGGCGCCGGGGGCGGGGTTGCTTGCCTCGGCGGCACCTTGGAGCGGGGTTGCT
>CAYFOT010000027.1:0-21342 GCA_964344825.1 uncultured Actinomyces sp. | reverse complement strand
GCCATCGCGGTCAAGGCTGAACTTGACGGTCTCACCCGCTTCGAATCCGGTGGCCTTCGCCCCTACCTTCGTGCCCGGGGTCACCTGGCTCTTGCTCAGTGTCAGCTTTGCTTCATCACCCGTGTCCGGCTTCTCAGGTCCCTCGCCCGCCACGCTCACTTCAAGCAAGGCGTCGGCGGAGCGCTCACTGGCAAGGCCACGCGCCTGGACAACGTACTTGCCAGCCGCGGTATCGGCATTGACGGTGAGGTCCATCGTCAGTGCGCCATCGGCATCGGCTTTGCCTTCGCCCAAGACAGCCTCAGCAGCGCGTGTAATCCCAGGGGCGGGAGCCAAAACGAACTGGATCGTCTCTTCTGCCTCAAACCCGGTGGCCGTTGCCGACAGACTCTTGCCAGCCTCGACCTTGCTTGTGGAGAGCTTCAGGGTTGCGTCCGGGACAACCGGCCCAGCAGCAGCTGTGACCGCGAGAGGGGCCTCCGCAGTCCGATCACTGTCAGAGCCGCGTGCTTGGACAACATAGTTGCCCGCCGCGGTTTCGCCGTCGACCTTCAACTCAAGCTGGAGGTTTCCGTCCTCGTCCGCGTATCCCTCACCGAAGTCAACCACCGTCTCAGGCGTGACTCCCGGGGCTGACGCAAGTACGAACTTGACCATTTCGTTTGGCTCAAAGCCAGTTGCTTCCGCTGTAACCGACTTCCCTGCCTCAACAGTGGTTGCAGACAGCTTCAGCGTCGCATCTTCATCAGGCTCAACAGGAGCTTCACCCGGGCAGTAGACCGCCTCACCATTCTCGTAAACGCAAACCGTCTTCGCGGCCGCGTCAACAACAAACTTCAGTTCAGCACCGTCCGCGGACACGGAGAAACCAATGTTTCCGCCGTCCTCTGCATTACCGATTGTGTCGTCCCAGCCAGTTGAGAACGCTGCTTTTGCCTCGTAGTTCCCCGCTGCGATCTTGTCCGTCGTGAACTCATACTTTCCGTCACCAAGGTTCGTAGCCAAGGAACCGAAGCACCAGGGTTGCCAGTTCCCACCGTTCGAACCTTCACAGCCCAGTTGGCTCTGGAAGTCGCCAGCGATTACCGCGACTTTGCCCAACGCCGTGTTCGTGAAGACCTTCGTAACCGGATCCCAGTAGAAATCAATGTCGCCACCGGGGCTGGTGTACTTCTCATTCGCACCATCGAACACGCCGCCAGCACCGTAGTTCACGTCCCAGCTACCGTTTAGAGCAACCTTGTATTCGTAGGTGCCACTGGGGACATCAAACGTCTGCTTGTACAGCCCATTTTCAATCGGGAGCAGCTTCGTCGCCTCACACGCTGGGACCCAGTTGTCTGCGCAACCTAGGTCCTTTTGGTGTGAGCCGGGGATGTTCACCATGTAGATCTCAAACTCTGCGCCCGGATCATCCTCTGTACCCACAGCGACACCAACCGAGCCGTATGTGGAAGCGGCGGCATGGTTGCCGTTCGCGTCCGTCGTAACCGCGCGGTACTCAATCAGAGTTCCTGTCGGCAGCCCAAGGTCTTGGTAGACAGAAGGCGCACCGGCTTCGGAGGTTCCCAGTGGCGTCCACGTATCGGAGCCGACAACCCTCCAGGAGAAGGAAGTCTGCTGCCAGACATCGGAGTCAATGGTCGCACTGATCTTCGGCTGTGTGCCAAGGGCGGCCCCGGGGTGAGGAGCACTTACCTTTACGGGGAATGCCTCATCCGGAGCGTAAACGGCCTTATCAGCGACCAGAACGATGGACGAAAGCGCCGGTACCTGGACGGTTACCTTGCCTTCCGCATCGGATGACACAGCTGCGTCGGTCCCGTAAAGCGGGCTAAAGCTTGCACCCCTGGTTAGGGCGGTCAGCTCAACCGTTTGATCACTGGTCGCATTGTTGGCTGCGACAAGGTATTCGACCTGTTCCGTCTCATCAACACGGGAGAAGGCATAGACGCCTGGTCCGTCCTCGACATAACGCTCAATCTGCGCGCCGTCTTTCAGAGCGGGGTGCGCATCCCGCAGAGCCGCAGCCTCCGCGATGGTCTTGTACATCACGGAATCCGTGTTGAACAGCGGGTTGGCATCAACGGTCTGTCCGTCAACCGTGGTCTGACCGGAGTACGCGCCGCCCTTGTCACCGAACAGCGGCTGGCGGGAGTGCTTGTCCGTTCCGTCGCCGGCACCGGCCAGTCCCTGCTCATCTCCGTAGTAGACGACCGGCTGACCGCGGGTGAGGTACATGATTTCGTGAGCCAGCTGATCACGCTTCAAGGAGTTGTCAACGCGGGAAACCATTGCACCCACGCGACCCATGTCGTGGTTGCCCAAGAACGTGGGCAGAGCATTCGGAGAGCGGTTCGGCGTCACGAAGTACGCGTCGTTTGCGAATTGGGAGTTCAGCGTCCGTGCCGAGGCGCCGGTCGCGTAGCTAACCACAGACGCCTGGAACGCGAAGTCCAAAATGGAATCCATGTCAGTCTGACGGACGTAGTCAGAAGTGATTGACTGGTCAGCTGAGTAGACCTCACCGAACATGAAGAAGTCATCGCTCGCATAGTTTGAAATCGGGGTGGTCCAGTCCTCCCAGAAATCGAAGTTCACGTGCTTGACCGTGTCGATACGGAACCCATCGATGCCTAGGTCAATCCACGCCTTGTAAACGTCGATAAAACCGTTTACGACGGTCGGGTGCTCTGTCATCAGGTCATCCAGGCCTGAGAAGTCACCAAATGTAACCGACTCACCCTCCCATGTTGAGTCACCGCGGTTGTGGTAGAGGGTGACGTCATTGAGCCAAGCGGGCACCTTAATGTCCGCTTCGTCCGCTTTGGTTACGGGCGTGTTCGGGAAGGACACAAGCGGGGCGAGGGCGGGCCAAGGATAACGGTTTGCGGCCAACTGGGATACGTCGATCACGTTGGAATCGGCATCGTAGTAGGGGAACTCATTGATCTCCTTGTAGGAGTACTGGCCCTCTTCGTAGTAGATGACATCGGCCGTGTGGTTCGTGATGATGTCGAAGTAGACCTTCATGCCCTTGGCGTGAGCCGCGTCGATGAACTGAGTCATCTCTTCGTTTGTGCCGAAGTGGGGGTCAATCTGTGTGAAGTCGGTGACCCAGTATCCGTGGTAGCCCGCAGACTCATCTGCGCCCGTACCCTGGACAGCCTTGTTCTTGAACATTGGAGCCAGCCAAATGGCGGATGTCCCCAAGCCTTGGATGTAGTCCAGCTTGTCTTCGAGGCCCTTGATGTCGCCGCCAAAGTAGTAGCCCGCGTTGGAGGGGTCATAGCCACCCTCTGCAGCGCTGGCAGCACCACCTAGGTTGTTGGTTTCGTCGCCATCATTGAAGCGGTCAACCATGACGAAGTAGAAGTTTTCCCCGGACCCATCCTGGCGTACGGGCTGGTGGATCAGCGCATCATCCGCGGCCGTGTAGTCACCTTCCAGAACGGGGGTTAGCGCCAAGCGCTCTTCCCTGTCGTCCGTCCTAGTCATATAGGTGAACTTGATTTCGGTGTCTCCACCGATCAACAGCGGGCGGTTTTCGCCGGGGTAGGACTCATCCCATCCACCATCGAACGCAACCTTGTATTCGAATGAGCCAGCCGGCACCGTGAAAGTGCCTTCGTACACCCCTTCTTCACCGCTCACGGGCTGGAGAACCGTAGCCTCACAAGCGGGCATCCAATCCTCACTGCACCCCAGTTCGTCCTGCAGATCGCCTACCAGCGTGACTGTTTTTTCACCGGGATCTGCTGCAGCGAGCGGCGCCACGAAGGTTGCCCCCGACGCCAGTAGGGCCGCTGTTGCCCCCATACCAAATATTCCGCGCACGAACCTTCGCACCGCGCCTCCAACCTTCGGACAGACTGCCTGCCACCGAAATTTGTGATTAACACACCGTTATTACTTCACCAGTGCACAACAACCATATTGTGCAAACGGCGCAGATGCACCTGTATCTCCATGTATCTGAACGGTGATGACGGAAGTGTTCACAGCATGAGACGCATGACCGATACGCACAAGTCCCCAACGGAATTGCGGGTGACCCACTCTGTCCGCGGCGCGGACAGAAGAAACACCTAGGTAGCAGCAGCTATAACGCCACTACTTTTTCCACCAAGTGATGATCCTCCACAGGCGCTCCAAGGGCCCCTGACCAAAGCGGCGAAGCCACAACTATGACCAAATTCACTGAACAACAAGTATGCCAACGCATGCAATCATGGCTACCAGCCAAGCCTGATCAGAACCTTCTTCCCAGAATGACGTCGGTACCACGTACTTAATCAGGATCATCGGCAGGGTCGCGGTCACCTTCTGGAGTCCTGCGACAAAGCCAAGAAGGAAAAGCCCCGGAATCTGATAGATCCCGCCGCCTTCCCACGTCCCCACGAAAAGGAGCGCCGCGCCGACGACGATCAGCAACCAACGTGCCCAAGGTTTCTGGGGAAGAAATGTCGCAGGCAGAAGAAGAACCAGTCCGACGAGGGCGTATGGCAAGAGCGCCTCTCCCGGCTGCAGGAGCTGATGCAATGCGCCTAGCAGTCCAAAAAACAGAAGCCGGCGAAGCAGCGCCACCCTGGGGCGCGCGGTTCTTCCCGGTGCGATCAGCCACAACATCCCGAATCCGATTCCGAACAAGAGGCTGAAGATCGGAAAGAAGCGTCCCTGCACGTACGTGTCCAACCAAATCCTTGCGGTAGGAAGCGGGAGACTGACGCCGATTTCTAGGACAGCGGGAATATTCACGAAGATGATGCCAGCCAACGCGAAACCCGCACGTGCCCCTGTCCTTCGCGCACGATGCCCTATCTGAGCGCGCCGCCTAACTGATTCCCCACAAGAGCAAAAAAGATGGGCACCAAACCCAACAAGACAAACGCGGGAAGCAACATTCCTCCCAGCGGCACAGCCAACTTCACCGCTAACCGTTCGGCAGCCTCTTTCGCAGCTGCCGTCGACTTCCGCCGCGCATCCTCTGCGACGTGGTGCAGGAGCCTGACGGGCGACACTCCGTCCTCCCAGCCCGGCTGCAACGCCCGCTCCAACAGGCCACCTCCGCTGGGCACCGGATCCCACGCTTCCGCCCACGTTGCCCCCAACGTCAGTTCGAGGGCGACCCTAACGTACTCCTGATCCTCCAACGCCTCACCCAAAGCACGCAGGACGGAAGGGATCGCGGCGCCCCCCTTCAACCCCGACGCGGCCAAACCACACAGAGCCGGTCCCTTCAACGCATCAGCGGATGCTGCAGCCGCCCTCGCCACCATGCGTCTACTGAGAACATTCCCACCCACCGCAAACCCTAGGCCAAGCACGCCGATCAGCGCGGGAAGTGGTCCTGAAAGAAACCAGTCCAGCGGACTGGCACCCATAAGCTGCGCTCCCATCAAACCAACGAAGGGCAGCGCACTCAGAATCTTGGCGGACAATCGAGGCCCCGCGAACGCGATCCTCTGCGCCGCCGCTCCTTCCTCCATTTCACCTAGGCTTCGCGCCAACCCGAAGAGGACATTTTTTAGGGGAGCACCGGTAATAGCACTGAAACGCGTCGCGGCAATCACCATCCGTGGACCATCCTCCTCCGCGTGCTCAAAGTAGAGTGGAAGGCCATCGGAATCCAGGTCCACGGAGCCGTCTCCTTGCCGAGCCCACACCTTTACCCACGCCTCCCTTACGCTGGCTCCCGCGTCCAGTCGACTGGCGACCTCCGTGCAGGCTGACGCTAAGTCCACTTTGCCGCTGCGACGCCGCAACAGCCTAATGACTGCCACGCGCGGATTCCCAGAAGGCACCAGCTCCACCGCCGTGTCCCCCGACCAGGCCGGGTCCATCACCCCGCTACCACCCACCGCTCCGTGTTGAACTTTCGCCGAGCGACCACCCTCTCTCGCTTCGCGGGCACGCTCCATGAGTCTGATGGCTTCCAGAAGATCTCTGCGCCGACGTCGATACTCCAGCTCCGCCAACCCGAAAAGACAGAGGACCGAAGCCACCAGTCCAGCAAGCAGCCCGTCTAGCTCCATGTCCCGCCCCGCGACGCAACAGAGCGTGCCAGACGCTCCCCCACCAGCTGCCCGTCGCGCAGAGTCAAGACCCCCAGTGAGTCGACGGAACGCGTCCCATCTTTTCGCCGCTTCAAGAAAATGACCCTTGAGAACGCCGCCTGCGCCATCCTCCCCACGGCCTCCGGGCCCATTCCCGCCAGCATTCCCAACGCGGTAAGTCTGGCCGGTACATCTTCAATGGAGTTGGCGTGGATGGTTGCCATCCCGCCCTCGTGCCCCGTATTGAGCGCTGTCAGAACCTCCCGCACCTCTGGCCCACGGCACTCCCCCAATACCAGCCGATCAGGGCGCATTCGCACGGCGGCGCGCACCAGCTCCTCCAGCCCCACACCGCCCTCGCCCTCAATATTCGGACTGCGGGCCTGCAGACGGACGACGTGCGGGTGATCAATGGATAGTTCACTGACCTCCTCAATCGCAACTATCCGTTGCGTCGGTTCAACCAATCCCAAAAGCGTCGCCATCAGCGTCGTCTTCCCCGACCCCGTGGCGCCCGCAATCAGTAATGACCTGCCCTCCCCGATAAGCCGCGAAAGATTCTCCGCCTGAGCCGACGTGGCGCCACCAGAATCAACCCATTCATCCAGAGTGAACGGGCGAGGGCGCATCACGCGCAACGAAATCGATGTCCCACTCCCGGCAATCGGAGACAGAACCGCATGCAACCTGAGCGGACCCGGCAGCACCGCATCCACGATCGGCTGCGCATCATCCAAGCGCCGCGACGCCGCGGCCGCCATCTGTATTGCAAGCCTGCGACTCTCCTCTTCTGATCGGAGCCCCACATCCACAGGTTCCAAACCATGCCCAAAGTCCGCCCATCCGTCGGCTCCGGAAATGACGATGTCACTCACTCCGGGTCTGCGGACCAGGGACATCAGAGTGGGGTTCATGCCCAGTCTGCTGGCTTCGAGGCCCTCCCAATGACGCAACAGCGCTTGAGGCCCCGCACTGACGTCAACACTGTCCATCACGGCCGCCGAGGAGGTCGCTCCACGCGCCACAAGTCGTCGACTGGCCGCCAGGTTCACTGTTCCCATAGCTGCGCCCAAATGAGCTGCCAGTGGCGAGAGTTCGTGCGTGGCAGCCCACGCACCGTCAGTCCGCACCGGCTTTCAACTGCTGGGAACAACCGATCGATGCCGCCGCGCAAAAGGCACACCGTCCCCTCACCCACAAGCCCCGAGCCGCAAGCCTGTGCCAGCGCCCGCACATCGCCATACGTTGCCCGCCCGACAAGGATCGTGCGGACGCCCTTCCCTGTCGCCGCCAGCCTTTTGGCGAGGGCGTTCAGCGCCACCAAGTCACTGCCGCAATCAACCACTGAGTCACGCGTCGTTGCGCGTAGAACCTCAGACACCACTTTAGAGTCAGCGCGAACTGGCAGCCCAGCCCGGGGTCCCAGCATCGGGACACCGTGTTTCCTGGGCAGCGCAGCAACCAGGCCGGTCGGCGGGGGAAGGTCCGTAGGGTCCAAGTCCGACCACCCGAGTCCGTCATCTTCCGGAAACTCAGGCCCATATTTGCCTGCGGCGTCGACAAGCATTGAGGAAGACACCGCAGCCAAGTTGACCGCAGTCTTCGTCACCCCAACGCCCCCTTGCCAAGCGCCCACCAAGACGATTCGCGTTGGATCCGGCGGCACACCGCTCTCACCCAACTCCATATCAGAAAGCAGGCGTAGCAACGCCTCCTCTTCTTCTGGAAGCCCCACGTCGCACGGTTGCGTTCGTGAAGTAGTCGCGCCGATCCCCACGGTAACGCGAGGAAGCGTAAACAATATCGGGGGCACCTGCTGGACCTGTGAATCCAAGAGCAACAGGTCGGTGGCCATGACTTCGCTCTCTCCCCATGGGCTTACAGCAAAGCCCACCTCTGGAGGTGGAACCGCAAGCGGCAGAACGCCACAGAGCTGCACCAGTTCGCTCAGGTACACGAAATGACCCTCATCCCGGGCCAAGATCCAGGCTCTTAGATGCCTGCGGGTTTCATCAAAATTATCCATGCCCCCAGAAAACGCTGTTGCGTAGTACCCTGCCACCGCCTAAAGGCAAATCTGTGGATTACACACGAACGAGCACACACAAAATGGTGAAGCGGGTCACTAATTACAAGAACAACGCCGCGCGGGTAGACATATGAGCATCCGGGGGCGGTAAGTGCATATAAAAACCACAGTACCGCGCTGAGCAGGGCATAATTGCGTGACAGTCCTATCGTCATATTCCATTGCGAGCGAACATTTCGCGGAGTATTTATTTGCCTGGGTGCTCGATACCCGTGGTTTATGTGGGTAGTGCGACAGCCAGCAGGTGCCAAGCCCAACACGGTGAACCAGCCGCTGGACTCTTGTCGGACTACTGCACTCAATAGGAACTGACCATTAGATCTGGATGGAACACTGACAGGAGAGTGACACCATGGCCTCAGAAGCCCCGTCATCTACGAAGTCCTCCGCGGTAGCACCAGCCAACAAGTCCACGGCAACCATCGGACTTTTCGGGCTTGTTCTACTAAACGTCACCGCGCTGGTCTCCTTAAACAACCTACCTTCCGAAGCAGAGTACGGATTATCCTCTGTTTTCTACTACCTTTTTGCCGCGATCTTCTTCCTGATTCCCGTCGCCCTTGTCGCCGCTGAGCTGGCGACCGGTTGGCCCGAAAAGGGCGGCGTTTTCCGATGGGTCGGCGAAGCTTTCAAAGGGCGCCTTGGCTTCATGGCCATGTTCCTTGCGTTCGTCGAAGTGTGTGTTTTCCTTCCCACAGCGCTGACGTTCGGCGCAGTCGCCCTCGCCAATATCAACCCCAACCACAAAGAAGCCTTGGCGATGTCGAACAACAAGTTCTTCATCTTGGCGGTCGTTCTTGTCGTTTACTGGGGCGCTTTGATGGTGGCCCTCTTGGGTTCCAGCGGTATCCAGAAGATGGCAAAGTGGGGCGGTATCCTTGGCGTTTTCGTCCCGATGGCCGTCCTAATCGGCTTCGGTGGCGCCTACATCTTGGCGGGCAACAAGGCGCAGATGAAGCTGGGCTGGGATGAGTTCATTCCGGATTTCTCCAACTTCAGCAACATCGTCCTCGCCGCCTCCGTCTTCTTGATGTTCGCCGGCATGGAAATGAATGCCGTTCACATCAAAGAGGTCAAGGACTCTGTGAAGACCTACCCGAAGGCCATCTTCCTGTCCGCGGCTTTGGTCGTCGCTATCTTCGTCTTCGGGACACTCATCATCGCCTGGGTTATCCCCGCGAAGGACATCAGCCTGACAACGGCAATCCTGACTACGTATTTCGACATCTTTGACTGGGCGCACATGCCCTGGCTGGGCTCTGTCATTGCCATCATGCTTGCCATTGGCGTGCTGGTAAATGTGACGACCTGGGTGGCTGGTCCTTCAACCGGTATGTTGACGGTGGCTAAGGCCGGTTACCTCCCGAAGGTCTTCCAGAAGACCAACAAGAGCGGCATGCCTTGGACGATCCTCTTGATCCAGTCCAGCCTGGTGTCGCTGCTTGCGATCCTGTTCGTCACGCTCCCGTCGGTTGAGTCCGCTTACCAGATCCTGAACCAGCTGGCTAACCTGATGTACCTGACGGTTTACCTGCTTATGTTCGCTTCGGCTATCCACCTGCGCTACACGGAGCCGAACACCCCGCGTCCGTTCCGCTTGGGTAAGAAGGGCAATGGTCTGATGTGGGCTGTGGCGGGTGTTGGCTTCCTGTCCTCCCTGATCGCCTACGCATTCAGTTTCATCCCGCCGGACCAGATCAAGGTCGGAAGCCCCGTCATGTACGTGGCGATACTGGTCGTCCTACTTGCCGTGTTCTACGCGATCCCCAACGTCATCTACCAGATGCGCAAGCCGTCGTGGGTCTCCACGGACGCCGACTTCGCACCATTCGGTTGGCAGGTTAGCGGTTCGGATACCAAAGGCGCCGTGACGTCTGGCGCTAAGGCAACCACAGGCAACCAGCAGCCCTCATCCAAGACAACCACGAAGTAAGGACCTAACGATCATGACAAAGTACAGCAAAGTTCGTTTCGTTGGTTTCGCAATCCCGACGACCCCGGCCAGCATTGTCGGCATCGGTGATGTCGACGGGCCTGGCGCCGTCGCTGGTACGTTCCCAGCCTTCGCGGATAGGAGCCGAGACATTGCGGCCCGACTGGATGTAATGCAGTCAGCTGTCGATGCTGCGTTCAAGAAGATCGCGCAGGCACCCGCGGACGACTCCGTCCTCAATATCTTCGTTGCACCGGAGTTCTTCTGGCACAGCGACGTCGGGCCCTATGTTTACAGCAGTAAGGACACGGATCCGGCAGATGAGATCTTGGGTGCTCTAAATGAGCGTTTCCCCGCTGAGAAGTACCCGAACACGGTATTCATCTTCGGCACCGCGATCTCCACAATGGTCGATGATCTGAACGTGATCCTCAACGATTCCTCCGTCGCACAGCGAAACAACGTTGTGCGGGCAATCGGAGAGGGATGGCTAAACACAACTGGCCCCATGCAGGACGCACTGTTCGACATGCTGGTGAACTTCGTAAAGTTGGGACACTCCTACCCTCGGCTTGAGGTCCGCAACCGCGCGATGATCGTGGGCGCGGAGAAGTTCCTTGGCGTTAGTAACGACTTGGATGCCAACTTCATGACGACGGAGAAGTATTACGCGTCGAATGAGGACTTCCTCCTGTGGGATGTAACGGGTAAGCCGGTGATCACTGAGCAGATAGTTGCCTACCCATCACTTGATTTGAGTGGCGGTGACTTCAAGGTCGACCCCAAGGACCCGAAGGCCATTTTCAATGTTGCCGATGGACCCACGTTGGGTGTGGAAATCTGTTTGGATCACTCAGACCACAGGCTGCGGCGCTCGGCCTCAATATCACCTTGGCCAAGCCCAGAAGCCGGCGTGAACCTGCACCTCGTCCCGTCCTGCGGCATGCAGCTCCACCCCGCGTCTGTCGCTGCCATTGCCGGCGGCCTCGCTTTTAACACCGACGGGCTTTACGGCCTGGATGGCGCAGAAGGTGGCAAGGTGCTGACCGGAGAGGTGGGCGGCGTGGACTGCGTTCACGTGAGCTACATTGACGGATCCAACACCACGTACGGTGCGCACAGCCAGCTAACGCGCGTGGTCGATGGTCCGGTCGAGGGCGACTCTGCGCTTCCCGGCGCAAAGGACGCCACCTTCTCCATCCCAGACGTAGACGTGACTATTATCGACGTACCACGCACCGCAACGACCGCGGAGGTGTTCGCGGGCGGTGCAGGTGCGGTACACATCTACGGCCTCACCAACCCCCTTTCCATCTAGGATCCCACCAGCAGAGTCATGACCTACGTTGCGTTAGCCTCCGGCATATTCCTTGTGGTCTTCACACTGCTTGACACCTTCTTCACGGTGTTGAACTACAACCAGCGTGGCCTTTTGGTGAATCGCGCCATTTCGGCTGAGTGGCGCTTGATCCACCGGGCGGTGCGCCCGTTACCAATCCGTGTGAAGACAGTGATATACCGGGCGCTAACAGGTCTGACTCTGCTGTCTGGAATCCTCCTTTGGGCCACGGGCATCGTGGTGGGTTTCGCACTGATGTTCACGTCTGCAATCAACACAGGGGCTCTGAAAGTAGCGGAGGGCGCCCCAACCGGTTTCTGGGGCGCTCTCTACTACAGCATGGGGCAGTTCGCTACGGTCGGCTCCTCAGGATTCACGCCCGACGCGACATGGGTTTCCATACTGTCTGTTTTGGAGACCCTCCTCTGTGTCCTTCTGCTCTCAATCGTTATCGCGTTCTTGGTTAACATCTTTTCTTCCATTGAGGCGCTACGCACGCTATGTGCATGCTTCCCCAGCTCCTCATCCCAGGTGACCTCACCCCTGGAATCCCTGGCGCCCTACATTCCCCGGGAAGACCCCAACAGCCTAGAAAACCACTTGGCGACCACGCGTCAGGCGATGAACTCATACTTCGACTCCATCGCTGCCGACCACTCTGCCGTCTACTTCTACAGCGGCAAGGACCGTTTTGTCATGCCGTTCTCCATATTCATGCTGGCGGGCACCGTTGAGGCCTTGGGGTCAGGCCTCCCAGCGGAGCATCCCATTTCCACACTCCCGGAGCTAGTTCGCTTCTCAGAGACGTACAAGGGAAACTGCACCCAGATGTACGACTTGTTCAAGTGGGATAAGCCCACCCCTGCTACACCGCTTTCGCAAGAAGAGTTTGTCGCGATAGCAAGCTCAGGCTCCCTCGCCCCCACCAACGTCACCCCAGGCGGTGCTTCCCGCGACACAGACTATGTTCGCCGCTTCGTAGACCTACGGCGGACCATGGCGAAAATGGGTAACATCGTAGCCCCGACGGACTGGGATGAGGAGTACCAAGCCTACGTGGATTGGCTGCAAATCAGGGTCCTGTCCGATGACTTCGTCCGTCGTTCCAGTCAACTGTTCGACTACCACCCCGCATACGATGATCCATCGAACACCTTCGATGTCCCGCTGGAACTGTACGGGTGGCGCAGAGAAAACGCCTAAGCCCCGCGCAAGACATTCACGGGGTCGAGGGCGGGTAGGAACCAGCCTGCACCGCCCTCGCAATCCCCTCTCCTAGGCTGCACCCCTCAATCAGCGACTCTGCCGTTATCTCCCGCCACAGTTCACCCAGCTGCGCCTCCTGAGCCGTCCCCGCCTCACCTTTGACCGCGTTCACGTAACGATTGCGATTAATGGCGGCCCACCCAGAGAGCACTGACACCGCCGTCGGTTCAACCCCGCTGGTTGCCAAGAACCACTTCACAAATAGGATCGCGGTTGGAGTCGCGCCGACATGAAACACCCGCCGGCTCACCATGGTTTGCCACATGAGTGAGCAACGGTCGAGGGCGGGCACGGAAGAGTCTCTGTACGCACCGATGACGGCGGCCACCGCCCCCGGGTCATCCGGGATCGCAACACTTGCGGAACCCATGTGCCCCGCGGCAACCAAGTAGGAACATACGTCCTTGTGAATCGTGCCCAGAACGGCACCGGGGCCCAGCGGGGCTTTGGGAGCACCACCTAAGCGCCGATTCAAGGCCGGCAACGACTGCTGCACCCGCCAAGCGGCACGCCAGATGCCCAATGCGTAGGCTTCGGCTGGGTCCATATCATCAACTGGCTGTGTAGCGAGGGCGCGGATCTCCTCCGCCGGCACCCTCCCGCCCTCCAAGAAGGAGATGTGCGCTGCCTCTTGGACGGCCGCTTCTGCGCGCGCCTCTTCCCAGCGCCGACGCAGACCCTCCGCGAAACGCAAACGGGAGCACGCCTCATGCACCCGCGAGGATTCAACTGTCATCACCGCTCCTCCCCGCCAACTCGACGTATCCTATCGGCTCCAGAACGCCCTCGTTCCGACACTGTTGCGAAAACTCGGGGGATTTAGGCAGTTGGCGGCGTTGGTTACGCCTACATGCGTTGGTAAGACGCTATGTTGGGCCCTAAACAGGGAGGTCGGAATGTTCCAACGAAGCGAAAACGCAGAGGATCCAAACGAGGGCGGGGGGACGCAAGCCCACGGCGCCTCTGCCGACTCAGACGTGACTTGGGAAACCGTGTTGTCCAATAGCAAAATAGTCTCTGCGGAACCCAGCCGTGTGGAAGAGGACGCAGAAGAGACACAGGTGCTAACACTGGAAGAGGACCAGAGCGACGACGCGCATGGTCCCACACCTGTCGTTGCCGCAGCGGATGAAACCCAGGTGTTTTCGTCAACGGATGACGTGGAACCGTCCTCTCAACCCGAGCCGGCGATGGAAGTCCAGCACACTGAGGAAGCACAGAGCGTGGTGGCCGACGACGCACCCGCGGATGCCGACACTCAGCGCAGCGGCGGGGCAGTCGACGCAGAAGAACCCTATTTTGGATTTGAGGAAGCAGTCAGTGTCTCCGATCGGAGCTTCCCCTCATCCATCCCCGACGGTCTTGAGGAGCCTGTCCAGCTGGTGACGCATGCCCAACGGCGTGCCCAAAGCGTCGTCGTGGAAGAGGACGCACTGGTAGCGCAAGAAGCCATGCAAGAGGACGCTGAAGAGACGCAGGTTCTGCGACGCTCCCTACTTGTGTCTACGCCCTCTGGGACCGAAGAAGGAACAGCCGAGGGCGGCGTGCGTGGAGGCACCGCTTCCGTGACCGCGGTCGGCGCGGTTGCGCAGAGCCACGGGTCAGACACAACACCTTCCTTTGAGGAGGCGATGAGCGACAAGCCCAAGGTCAGTTACTTTGAAGAGTCACTTCAGCCGGAACTACCTTCACGGGCATTGCCCCGTGTCCTGTCGGTCTTACTTACGTTGATCTTTACGCCCATCGCCTGGTACCTGGTGGCTGACGCGGCGGCACGCTTGGCGTTCGCAACGGACAACCCCATGGTAACGGGCGTGATCAACCCGGCGGCGCTGGGTGAACTCTTAGCGGGCGTGATCGCGGTCGTTATCCTTGCTATCCTTGCAGCCCAGTCGTCCCTGGGACTCATCGTCGCAGGCACGCTTGTTATAGGGGTGGGTGTTCCGTTCCTTGTTATACCTGGCATTGTGCGCAACACCGGCTTCTGGGGCGTCACACGTTTAGAGGAGTTCAACGCCTTCGGCTCAAACGTTTCCAATCACTTCATGGCAACAGGTTTTACCGGACTGTTCGTCGTTCTCGGAACCTTTCTGTTGGCATTTGGGATAGCCCTATCCACCGTACGTCGCACCGGACGCAGTGAGGAACGTCA
Organism: uncultured Actinomyces sp.; assembly: GCA_964344825.1. GTDB lineage: Bacteria > Actinomycetota > Actinomycetes > Actinomycetales > Actinomycetaceae > Scrofimicrobium. Next base: position 6,507 of record CAYFOT010000027.1, on the reverse strand, counting down.
GAGAGTTCTTGTTTCGGAGGCCAACCCGCCGGGACTGAAGGCACGGTGGGCCCGAAAGGCCACTGCGAAAGCCCAGAGCAACTAGTGGATACACAGTCTGCCCTCCACGCTGAGGGACCCTGGGAGCACCACACCATCCACGCGCGTGGAATCGGGTTTCACGCGGTCATTGCCGGGGATGAACCCGGACGTCATACCGTCATCCTGCTCCCCGATTTCCCCCTGCACTGGTGGTCTTGGCGAATGCAGGTGGAGGATCTTGCGCATGCGGGATACCGGGTAATCGCCCTCGACCCGCGTGGAATGGGTGGTTCCGATCTACAACCAGGACCGACTGAGTTGGAGGAACTGGCCCAGGACGTGGTGGCGGTCGCGGGCGCGACGGGAACGCCCTCGTACAGCGTCGTAGGAACCGGGATAGGTGGGACCGTCGCGTGGACCCTTGCACATTTGGGTCCCCCCGGTCTGAGTTCGGTGGTGGTCGTCAACGCGGACCATCCAGGCGCGCGCTCAATCTCCATCGGTTCGAGGGCGGTTCCGGAATCACGTTTCACAACCCGCAGGCTCATAGACGGATCTTTGGTGCGGACGCTCCTGTCCGGGGGCGCTGCGCCTTCAACCAAGGACCACATGGCAGAGGTGAGTGTGGCCTACGAAGCGCCGCTGAGGCGCGTATTCGCCGCGCAAGCTGCCTTGGAGACACGCAAAGCTGCACATCACCCTTCGTCGACGGCAAAGAAACTGTTGGAGAGGCCCGTGGCCGTGCCCGTCTTGGTCGTTGAGTCGGAAGAGGATCCCTACAGGAGCCGCTGGCGCGGCAAGGGTGACGTGAAGGCCGGCTCATTCCCGCGCATCAAAATCAGCGGAGCGGGCCACTATCCCAATGAGGAAGCGCCAGATGCGCTGAGCAGAGTTCTCATTGACCACCTTGGCTCGGTTGATCCCCAAGATCCGCACTAGGGCACAGCGCCGCGACCGGACAGACCCGACAAGCAGGGTTTCGGGCGAAGCAGACACGCCTGCCGTGAAAAATCAGCTGGTGACACAGCATGGTCCACGGCGCGTCCGGGAGAAGCTCCCATAGTTGGCGCTCAATCATTAGGGGCGAGGACGCATCCACCCACCCGAGACGCCGCGTCACGCGAGCAACATGGGTGTCCACCGTAATCTCGTCCTCGCCAAACCAGTTGCCCAACACAACATTCGCGGTCTTCCGTCCCACACCCGACAGTTTCACCAGGTGTTCGCGCGTTGACGGAACTTCGCCATCGTTTTCTACAAGCAACTGGTGTGAGAGTTTCTGCAGCGCCGCTGCGCGCCTGCGAAACATACCCAGAGGGCGCACAACCGTCTCCAGATCCTCCAAGGAAGCCTCCGCCATAAGCTCGGGGCTGGGCCAACGCTCAAACAGCTCCGGGGTGATGGTGTTGACCCGCTGGTCTGTGGTCTGCGCAGAAAGGACCGTCGCGACAAGAAGCTCATAGGCGTTTCTAAAGTCCAGTTCGCAGTGAGCGTCGGCGTATTCTTCCGCCAAAATCGCGCAAACCTCCTCCGCTTTGGCCCGACGCGTAACCAGGCCGAGGGCGAAGTCATCCCCAACCTCCGCGGAGACTACTTCGTCAACAGAATGAGCCGCGTTAGACGCGGAGGCATCAGACGCTGCAGAATCGCGCACGACACTCACAAATTCACCCTCTTTGGACAAAATCCTGCGCATTCTTCCGTCTTATCCCCCGAATGCGCATTGTCACAGGCTAGTATCTATTATTGACGTGGGATCCGCGATATGTACGGGGTGCCGCTTCGGATCCCACCCCTAGGCGCTCTTGGAAACGGAGTCAATGCAAAATGAGTGTAGACGATCAGTTCATCAGTCGCGTGCCCCTCTTTGCGGGCTTGAATGAGCAGCAGTTTGCCGCATTGGCGGCGCGGACCAGCCATACGTCTTTGCGCCGCGGCGAAGTCCTGTTCGAAGAAGGTGAGCCGGGGGACCGCCTGTACATAATCACTGAGGGAAAGATCAAGTTGGGCCACGCCTCAAATGATGGCCGCGAATCACTCTTGGCTATTCTTGGCCCGGGTGAGATCATCGGGGAGCTCACACTGTTTGATCCGGGTGCACGCTCAACCACGGCCACTGCCGTGTCATCTGCAACGATGCTCACCCTGAACCACTCTGATCTGGCAGCTGTCTTGGATTCAAACCCTGAAGCAGGTAAGCACATGCTCCGCGCTCTGGCTCAGCGCCTACGCAGGACAAATGAGTCGCTTTCGGACTTGGTGTTCTCTGACGTACCAGGCCGTGTTGCGAAGTCTCTGCTGGATCTGGCAAAGAGGTTTGGCACCCAAACGGACTCTGGCATACACGTGCCTCACGACCTGACGCAGGAGGAGCTGGCACAGCTGGTCGGCGCTTCACGTGAAACAGTCAATAAGTCCTTGGCTGACTTCGTATCGCGCGGCTGGATCCGGCTTGAAGGTCGTGCCGTAACACTTCTGGACGTGGATCGACTGAAGCGTCGCGCCCACTGACCGACGAAGAGACCCCTGGGAGCCGTAAGCCCCAGGGGTCTTTTTCATGCCGTAACTGGCTGACGCGAACGCGTCCTGAGCCCCTACTCTTTCTCTCTCTTCAAGTAGGCGACCAGGTTTTCGGGGTTCATTGGTCCAGGGATGACCTGGACCAACTCCCAGCCGTCTTCACCCCAGGTGTCCAGGATGGCCTTCGTGTTATGGATCAGTAGCGGTATCGTGGCGTATTCCCATTTCTTTGTCATGGCGCTACTTTAGCGCCTGCCACTCATGCGCGGACCAGCGCCAACACTTTCGGTGCGTACGACGCGCGTAACTCTTCCGCCAATGCCTCTTGGGAGTGGTTCAACCACTCAAACCAATCGTCGATATCCGTATAACGGCGGCGGATAGCTCTTCGTTCACGTTCCGTGAGGCCACCCCAGACTCCATAGTCACATCCGCACTGCAACGCATCGGCCAAACATTCCAGCCTTACAGGACACCCCAAGCATCGTTGCTTGGCCTGCCGTTGCGCCGCTCCTTTGACGAAGAGAGAATCCGGAGGGTCGCCCGCACATCGTGCTTGGACTACCCAACTGTGGTCTCCCCACTCCGCTGGCTCAACCATTGCTCACCTCCGCGCCCCCGTGCCCCGCACTCCACTGTGACCCGGGCCTCGCTAAAAGCGCTTCTATTCCAAGCCCATATTCTACTTAGTAGGCTGGCCTTATGGCTAGTACATCCAAGAAGCGCTCATCCCGTCGCCTTAACGTCTACGAATTCGGTGCGATAGTGCTTGCAATAGCGCTAATCGCTTCGCTTGTTGGGGCGTTGGGCGCAGGTTTGGCCTTACCCGCTGTAGGCGCCATGGGCGCAGTCGCAAAGGCCGTCCCCACGACTTTTAGGGAGATGCCGTCAGATATTGAGGTCATCGAACCTGGCGAAGAATCTCGGTTACTAGACTCTGAAGGTCGCGTTTTGGCCCGGTTCTACACGGACCGGCGCACAGTGGTTGCAAGCGACCAGATTGCTCCCATAATGAAGTCCGCGATCGTTGCCATTGAGGACCGACGCTTCTATTCTCACCATGGAATCGACCCTGACGGTATGGCTAGGGCGCTCGTGTCGAACTTGACTAGCGGCAACACACAGGGCGCGTCCACTATCACCCAGCAGTATGTGAAGAACATGCTCATCCAAAAGGGACTCAATGCGGGGGATCAGGACCTAATCGACGATGCGACGGAGATCTCCGCAGAAAGAAAGCTACGGGAGATGCGGTATGCCATATCGCTAGAAAGTACCCTAACCAAGGACGAAATCCTCACCGGGTACCTCAACCTAGCTGCCTTCGGCACCAATATTTACGGTGTGGAAGCATCCTCCCGGACCTACTTCTCCAAGTCTGCAAATGAGCTAACCCCCGCTGAGGCAGCGCTCTTGGCGGGTATCGTGCAGGACCCGCCAACCTATGACCCCTTGGTGAACCCCGACCTTGCTGAGCATCGGCGGAACATCGTTCTGGGGGAGATGCTGGACCAAGGCGTAATCACGCGAGCTGAATATAATGAGGCGATCGCCCTCCCGGTAGAAGAAATGCTGAACGTCTCATTCCTACCGAACGGCTGTACCGGGGCCGGCACGTCAGCATACTTCTGCCGCTACGCCATTGAAACGTTCCTCCAGGATGACGCATTCGGCGCTGATAGAGCAGAGAGGGAACACCTTCTAAACACGGGCGGACTAACCCTGCGGGCAACCCTCAACAAGAGCACGCAGGACGCTGCCTACAGCGCCGTGGTCGGCCGCGTCCCTGTCGGTGATGGCTCAGGACTGAACGTGGCATTGTCCGCTGTTGACCCAAAGACCGGCTACATACTGGCGATGGCACAAAACACCGAGTACGGCATCGCGACCGCGGAAAACCCCAGCGCGACGGAAGTGTCCTTCAACACCGACAGCGCGCACGGCGGAGGCTCTGGCTTCCAAGCCGGATCAACGTTCAAGATCTTCACGTTGGTTCAGTGGTTCTATGAGAACCGCTCAGCATACGAAGTGGTTGGTGGACAGGGGAACACATTCCCGAATGGTGCCTTCAAGTGTGGGGGCTCCCCCATCATCACGGACCTGTGGACTCCGGGCGAGTCCGACGGGGCTAAGAGAGGCGCATACAGCGTCATCGACGCCACAAAGAACTCTGTCAACCAAGCATTCGGAGATATGGCGACGAAAGTGGACTTCTGCCAGATCTTTGAGCGGGCGGCAGCCATGGGCGTCACGGATTCGGATGGCCAAACCATCGCTCCTTACCCTGGCAACTTGATCGGTTCTTCTGACGTCACGCCACTTGCGCTGGCTTCAGCGTTCGGCACGCTTGCGGACAACGGGACGCGATGCGCACCAATGTCCTTGACGGAGGTTGAAGACCGCAACGGCAACATCGTGAAGACGTACGCCCCAAACTGCACGCCTGTAATAGACTCGATGGTCGCCAAGCAGGTCAGCAGGGTCTTGGAGCTGGCATATCAGCAGGGGACCATCGACATTGGCAGACCGTTCGCCGGTAAGTCCGGAACCACTGACAACAACGCTAACGTTTGGTTCGCCGGGTTCACGCCGCAGCTGGCTGCAGCTATGTGGGCGGGATTTGCATCCGACTCCTCTCGCCCCGGTCAGCACCTGATGATTGATGGGCAGTACCACAACTACCTTTATGGTGGAATCTTCGTGGGTCCCGCGTGGGCGTCTTTCATGCGCGACGCCCTAGCTGACAAGCCAGTTGAGCAGTTCGAGGACGTCTTTATCGGCAACAAACCGGTTGTTGTTCAGCCAACACCGACTCCGCCAACACCTGACGCAACAACAACAGACACGGACACCAACACAACAACTGAAGAAGCAGGGTGACCAATGCGACGACCGACAATGGAGGAGATCGGCTCACGCCAGTCCGTCCTGGGGCCCCAGGTTGTGGGCTTCATGAGGGGTGCTGCTAATGCGGTCACTGCGGGAGCGTTGCTCAGCGGAGCTGCAGTTGGCGCGGCCATGGCGGAGGCCCGCTTCCCTCTAACTCGAAGGTACGACGTACGGATAGCTCCGCGGCCTGGCCTCAAAGAGTTCACTATCTTGCACATAGCTGACCTCCACATGTTCCCGGGTCAAGAGTTCATCCGTGACTACATAGCGGCAGTCGCAAAGAAGGAAGAATTTGACTTCGTGGTGTCGACCGGCGATAACCTGGGAGCCGCTGAAGGTCTGCCGCTACTGTTGGAGGCGCTTGAACCGCTCCTAGAGACGCCGGGCGCGTTTGTACTGGGTTCTAACGACTACTACTCTCCAGAGTTCAAGTCTTGGGCATCCTATCTTTTCCCAAAAACTTCCCTTGAGAGAGCCGAGCGCAAGCAGGGCGCACTACCTGATCTGCCGTGGTTGGAGACCGTACAGGCGATGAGCAAAGCGGGATGGTTAGACCTCACCAACCAGAGTGCAGACACTTCCTTAGCCTTATCGTCAGGCACCCAACCGCTCTCACTGATCGGCGTCGATGACCCACACATCAAACGGGACCGCATGCCGAATCCCAGCCCGGGTTGGTCGCATCCGCTAACCGTGCGACTCGGTGTATCGCATGCTCCGTACAGGAGGGTTTTGGACGGCTTGTCGCGGCAAGGCGCCGATATGATCTTGAGCGGCCATACTCACGGCGGTCAAATACGGCTGCCGAAGGTGGGGGCAATTGTGACCAATACCGACATTTCCCGAAAGTACAGCCGGGGCCTCTACGACTGGGTTTCCACGCCGGGAGACACCAGCACAAAGCTGCACGTCTCGGCTGGTTTGGGCACGTCACCATTCGCGCCGGTTCGTTTATTCTGCCGTCCGGAGGTTTCCCTCTTGCGAGTTTGTCCTGCTTGATTACTACCCCTATACTTGATCAGTCACGGGGTGTGGCGCAGCTTGGTAGCGCGCTTCGTTCGGGACGAAGAGGTCGTG
>CAYFOT010000026.1:17163-21412 GCA_964344825.1 uncultured Actinomyces sp. | reverse complement strand
GGCCTAACGCCGCCTAGAAGTCCCAGTCGTCGTCCTCCGTCTCCACGATCTCCCCAATGACATAGGAGGAGCCGGAGCCGGAGAAAAAGTCGTGTGTCTCATTTGCGTCGGGCGCCAACTGGGCCAGAATCGCAGGGTTGACGTCGGCGGAATCCGCGGGGAACAGCGCCTCAAAACCGAGGTTCATCAGTGCCTTGTTGGCGTTGTAGCGCAGGAACTTCACCACGTCCTCGCTCAAACCCAGCGGGTCGTACAGGTCGCGGGTGAACTTCTCTTCGTTGTCGTAGAGCTCATCCAACAGCTCATACGTGAAGCCCTTCAATTCATCCTGGCGTTCCTCAGAGGCCTTCGCGTACGCCCTCTGGAACTTGTAGCCGATGTAGTAGCCGTGAACGGCCTCATCCCGAATGATCAGGCGAATAATGTCCGCAGAGTTCGTCAGCTTCCCGTGGGACGCCCAGTACAGGGAGTAATAGAAGCCAGAATAGAACATGAAAGACTCCAGCATGACGGAGGCGATCTTCTTCTTTTCGGGATCATCGGCCACATAGTAGGAGTTGATTATCTGGGCCTTACGCTGCACCTCCGCGTTCTCCCGCGACCAGCGGAAGGTCCGGTTGATGTCCTCCGTGCCAAGCAGCGTCGAAAAAATCGAGCTGTACGACTTCGCATGCACCGACTCCATGAACGCGATGTTCGTGTACACCGCCTCCTCATGCTGCGTCAGCGCATCCGGCAGCAGCGACACCGCGCCCACCGTGCTCTGCAGCGTGTCCAGCAGCGTCAGGTTAGTGAAGACGTTCGAGAACACGTCCTTCTCAGTTGGGGTCAAAGTACCCCAGGAAGGAATGTCGTTCGAAAGCGGAATCTTTTCCGGCAACCAGAAATTACCCGTCAGACGGTCCCAGACCTCTAGGTCCTTCTCATCCTCAATCTTGTTCCAGTTGATCGCCTCAAAAATGTCCTGGCCATCATGCTTCGTCCAGTTCACTGGCTCATAAATGCCCTGGTTCATATTCTCCGCTCCCCTTCCAGCCCACACGTCAATCGTCCAGCCTAGTCCACCATCAGAGACCTTAGTCCTGTGAACACCCCCATGCCATCCGCGCGCAACCCGTCGTGCTGCATCCGGTTCGTCACCCACGTGCGAGCGGTTGGTATCAGTGAAGCAGTCCGCTCCGACAACACCCGCGGAACGTAAATGTCGTCTGCGTAGATGAGCGCGGCGACGGGGGTGTCAACGTTGCGCAGGACGTCCTCGTCATACGTCTTTGGCCAGTCTGTCTTGACGGCCAACTCCTCGACCGCCGGCAAGAACGCGCTGGTCGCGGGGTCTTCGGCGACGAGGGCGTGGGAGACATGCTCGGCCGTGAGGTAATAGGGCGAGGACGCATCCAGCGGGTCGGCGTCCGGATGGAAGCCGTCGAACTCACGCGCGAGACGCTCCGCCGACCAGTTCGTCCCCTGCCCGGTCGCTTCCGCCGTTGTCTGCCCGTAAATCGACTCCTGGAGGACCCAGAACAGCGGCGACATAGCCGATGACACCGCCGCGCCGATCTCCGCCAAGAACCGGCTGGTCAGCCGCTTTTCGCCACCACGCGTCTCAAACGGCCCCTCCCACAGGTAATGGAGCATGTCGTAGCGCATCGCCCCGCCAAGGTCCAGGCCGACTGACCGCATGCGGGTGGGGCTGAGGCGCTCACCGGTGGGTAGAAGCTCCTCGTGCGTGGCCAAGTGTGCCGCGACCTCCCGGATCGTCTGCTGGTCCTGCGGGTAGCGCGCAAAGTATGCCCGGTTGCGCGCGGCCGTGAGCGGGTATGTGTGCCGGTAGATCTCATCAATCGGCCCCAAACTGGCCAGGCCACCCGTTATGTACGACTCCCGGATCGCATCTGGGTACTGCGACAGGTAGCCAAGCGTCAGAAAACCCCCGTACGACTGGCCAAGCGTCGCCCACTTCTTACCGCCCGCCAGCTCCGCGCGGAACGCCTCCGCATCCGCCAGGATCTGGTTCTGGGTGAAGAGGGCCAGGAATCCCGCAGGATCGCCCTCGCCCACAATCGTGTCCGCGGAAATCGCGGTGGACTGCCCCGTGCCCCGCTGATCCAGCAGCAGGACTCGATAGTGTTCGAGGGCGGCACCCGTCCACCCGCCAAGGAAGTCACCCACCCGCGGCCCCGCCCCGCCCGGGCCACCCTGCAGGAAAACCAAAAGCGGCCGATCTTCCCCGCCTGGCGCCACCAGTTCGCGCGCGAAAACCTCAATCTCCCGACCCGGGTAAGTGGTGCCAGTGGGGTCGAGCGGCACCCTCATCCGATGCTCATGAACGGTCACGGAATGCTGAATGTAACTGGTGGTTTTCATGCGTCCCATCTTCGCTGATCGCAGCGCGCGATGGTAATCGCTCCGCGGTAATTACTCTGCGGCACTTATTCTGCGGGTAGGTCGCGTGCGAGGCATCTGCCAATCCCGCGGCGCGTTTCATGCCCGTCACGGTAGCCTTGGATTGGGCGAGGACGCCCTCGTCCCGACCATGTCACCAGCGGCACGCGGCAATAGGCACGTCGCTGCCGGCACGCCAGACGGCACGCCACCGGCGGCGTGCAAGAAAACGGAAGGACCAGCATGCGCCACAAGGCACCCATGGACCCCCAACTTCAGGCAGCGATTGATGATGCGCGCATGGTCCGCCCTCGCCAGATCCCGCGCGACTTCCTGCTTGGCGCGGCAACCGCTTCTTTCCAGATCGAGGGCGCTGCGGGCGAGGACGGACGCGGCCCCTCCATATGGGACACGTTCTGCAAGGTGCCCGGCGCCGTTGTTGGCGGGGACAACGGGGACGTGGCGACCGACCACTACCACCGGTATCGCGAGGACGTGGCGCTCATGAAGCGGCTGGGGCTGGACTCCTACCGCTTCTCTATCGCTTGGCCGCGCGTCTGCCCCGACGGCGTGAAGGTGAATCAAAAGGGGCTGGATTTCTACAGTCGTCTGGTTGACGAACTCCTTGAGGCGGACATCCTGCCGTGGCTCACCCTGTACCACTGGGACTTGCCGCAAGCGCTGCAGGACCGCGGCGGGTGGCCGAACCGCGATACGGCGTACTGGTTCCGGGATTACTCGATGCATGTGTATGAGGCGCTCGGGGACCGGGTGCCGGTGTGGACGACGTTGAATGAGCCGTGGGTTTCCGCCTTCCTTGGTCACACGGCGGGCGCGCATGCGCCGGGTCACCAGAGCCTGGAGGAGGGGATGCTGTCCAGCCACCACCTGCTCCTGGGGCATGGGCTGGTCATCAATGAGATCCGCGACGACAACCCGGCGCTGAACCTGGGGCTGACGCTGAATCTGACGTATGCGCAGCCGCTGAATCCGCGCTCGGTGGCGGACCAGCGCGCCGCGATCTTGGTCGATGGCCAGAACAACCGATGGTTCCTGGACCCGCTGTTCCGCGGCAGTTACCCCGTGGAGATCCGGGAGGAGTTCGCGGAGATCGATCCCGCAGGTTACGACCGGTTTGAGGCAGCGATCCGACCCGGGGATATGGACGTGATTAGCACGCACATCGACGCCCTCGGCATCAACTATTACCAGGGCGACATTGTGGCGGGTTCGGATCGGATCGAGGGCGAGTTGGCGGAGAGGCTCGGCACCACCCGCCTCACGCCGGCCCCGACTATGGACTCAGGGGCGGCGCGGCCCACGAAGAACCCGTCGCCCGCGTCGGAGGGGATTTTCTTCCCGGAGTCTGGTCTGCCGCGGTCAGCGCAGGACTGGGAGAACGACCCGATTTTGCTGAAGGAACTGCTGCTGCGGGTCGATCGCGAGTACTCCGGGCCCGCCGGAACGGCCCTCTACGTCACGGAGAACGGGACGGCAGTCAACGACACGTTGGTACAGGGACCGGACGGCCCGGCGGTGCACGATCCACGTCGGGAGGCGTTCATTGAGCTGCACCTGGGCGCCGCACTGGACGCGAAGAACGAGGGCGCTGATGTGCGCGGCTTCTTCTACTGGTCTCTGCTGGACAACTTTGAGTGGGCGTGGGGGTACGACAAGCGCTTCGGGATTGTGTACGTGAACTTTGAAACCGGGGAGCGCACGGTGAAGGACTCCGGGCTCTTGTATTCCAAGATCATGAAGTCTCGCGAACTGAATGTTGCCCCAGACGCGGGGTTGCTGGTGCGCAGGGGAACAATAGTGGAAGGCCGCGCGGGGGTGTAGGGTCACGCGGGTGTAGTCATGCGCG
>CAYFOT010000026.1:15679-17063 GCA_964344825.1 uncultured Actinomyces sp. | reverse complement strand
CCGCCACGACGCCCACTGTTCGGTACCTTCGGGAAACTGCGGCTGACTACTGTTCCCCGCTGCGGCACTTCCGGGCGCGCCACTTCCCGCAGATGCGTCCCCATACCGCGCCGCCCGCGCTCCCGCCTGGGCGACGGCGGTCTTGGACCCGATCGTCTGCGTAAAGGCGGGCCCGGTGGGGGCGGGGCGGCGATGCTTATGGGCCTCAGCGGCAGCCCGAGCGCGCAAGTCCGCAGCCTCATTCATGTCGTGACCGGCGTGGCCCTTCACCCACTCAAACTTGACCTGGCGTCCCCGCATGGCGCGGTCTATGCGCTCCATCAACTCCCGGTTCAACACGGGCTTCCCGTCGGCCTTCTTCCAGCCCTTCCGCTTCCAGCCGGGCATCCACTTCGTCACCGAGTTGATGACGTACTGGGAGTCAGCCAAGACCACCAGCGGCTCATCAGCGAACCCCGCCTCAGCAGTGTCTTCGAGGAGTTTAGCGAGGGCGGTCAACTCCCCCACGTTATTGGTCGCGCGGTCGAACCCTCCGGCGGCCCAAGCGTCCTCAGAAACAACCCAGGCCCAACCGGCGGGGCCGGGGTTACCCAACGCGGAGCCGTCAACGGCGGCGGTAATAGTCATGGGCTGATGATACTCGGGCCCACCGACAGCTTCGTTGGGCGCGCGATGCCCGCGCCATTTAGGCTTACTGAATGAAGACAAACCCAGGATCTAACCGCAATAGCCGTGACAGACAGGGCGGGCGCCGCCAGTTTGATGACAAACCGAAGTTTGGTAGCGACAAGGAACTCCTCGATCTGCTGCACGGCATCGATGGTGCCTCCTACGGCGCCTACAAGCGCGCCCGTGGGGAGTGGGATTACGGCAGCTTCAAGGTGATTCTGGATCGCATCCAGTCTGATCCGTATGCGCCGCCCTCGTCCTTACGGATCATTGCGGACCCGCTGAAAATGGGGCTGCCGCCGGAGACTCTTTCCACCCGGGACCAACAGGTGGCAACTGGGGACTTCCTGATCCGCGCGTTCAAGGACGCGCTGCGGGCGGAGGATAGGTATTCCAGTGTCTCGATCGTAAACACCAGCCAAGAGATCCTGGAGCGCAGTGCTGCGATCGTGCGCCCCGACCGGGTTGAGCTGCGGGTTCAGGTGCAGCTCCCCGCACGCGGCCGCACTGTCCAAGGGCACCGCGCCGCGACCATTTTCGACGTGGAACTGCCCGACGCGGTTGGGGAGACTTTCGACTTTTGGTCGCCCGACTCCAAGGACTACCTGGCCGCCCTCGTCAAGCACGTGCAAACCTATGAGGACTACGTGGCGTTGCGCGACGCCCTCGACGAAAACAACTGGGTCACTTTCGTTGCCAACGGCGCGGTACTGGC
>CAYFOT010000026.1:11641-15579 GCA_964344825.1 uncultured Actinomyces sp. | reverse complement strand
AAGATCCGTGCGGCGGACGGCCGACCGGTGACAGAGGTGGACGTCTCCCCATTCATCAACCACCTTCCCACCGGCGCGGATACGCATACGTTCTCCACGCAGAATGCGTCGGGATCCACCTCGCAGGCGGCTTCGATAATTGAGGCGTTGGGGATGGATTCCCCGCTGCTGCTGATTGATGAGGACACGTCTGCGACCAACCTGATGATCCGCGATGAGCGCATGCGCGAGTTGGTTATCGCTGCTCAAGAGCCCATTACGCCGCTCATTGACCGCATCGGTGGGCTGGCGGACCGGCAGGAGGGCGGGGCAACCTCCCTCATCTTGGTCATGGGCGGCTCCGGCGCGTACCTCGACGTCGCGGACCGCGTGCTGCAGATGGACGCGTATAAGTGCGAGGACGTTACGGAACAAGCGCGCTCCGTCTGCTCCCGTCTTCCGCGCGCGACCAGCGCGATTCCCGGGTTCCCGCCGCTCGCAACGCGCGCCCCGGAGCCGCTGCGCACCGGCGGCGACCGGCCGAAGACGCGGGCGAACGGGCTGGATATCATCGGCATCGACAAGCAGAACATCGACGTTGCCGACGTGGAGCAGATTGTGGACAACGGGCAGACGGACGCCATCGCGTGGTGCGTGCGGGGGCTGCTGGCGGACATGGCGGACTCCAACAAGTCGGTGCGCGAGCTTTTGGACGAACTGGACAAGCGTTTGGACGAGGGCGGCTTGGACGCGCTCAGCAAGTTCGGTGCGCGGCGTTACCCGCCGTTCCTAGTTCGCCCTCGAATGGAAGACGTGGGGGCGGCTTTGAACCGGTATCGCCTGCTCAAGGTCGTTCAGAAGTGATCGAAGCTACGCCGGCCGCCAAAGTGGTGGCCGGTGCGGCGCCCTCGTCCTAGAGTCGAGGTATGACGAACACAGTTTCACCACTAGACAATCTCCCATCGATCCCGGATGAGGACGCTCCCATTGAGGGACTGGTCCTCAACAGCACCATCGAAGCCCAGTTGGATCACCGGACAATCCGTGCGTTCACCGATGAGGCGCTGGACGACGCGACCGTCGCGACCCTGCTTGACGTGGCGCGCCACGGGGCGACTTCCAGTTTCTACCAGGCGGTCACGATCATCCGGGTGAAGGACCCCGCTATTCGCGACGTCCTCTACCAGTCCTCCGGGCAGCCGTATGTGGGCGGGGATAAGGGGGAGCTCTTCGTGTTCGTCGTCGACCTCTCCCGCCTGGCGCGCATCCGCACTGCGGCGGGGCTCACGTTGGAGCCGTTGGAGCGGACCACTGCCTTCATCCAAGGTGTCAAAGACACGATGATTGCGGCGCAAAACATGGTGGTCGCGGCGGAGAGCTTGGGGCTTGGCACGTGCTATTTGGGGTCGATTGGGCGGGAACCGCGCTCGCTCATTGAGGCACTGCGCCTGCCGCAGTTTACGTTCCCCCTGGTGGGCCTGCTTGTCGGGCATGCGAACCAAGCCCCGCAGAAGAAGCCGCGTCTACCACGTGAGATCACGACGTCCGTGGACGTGTACCCCGATTTTGAATCCGAAGAGTATTTGAAGTTCGCGGAAGAGTACGACCGGACCATTCAGGAATACTACGATCTGCGCGAGGGCGGGAGGCGCCAGGATTCCTACACCAACCAGGTGAAGGTGAAGCCGGGCAAGGGACCGGCGGAGCGGGCGCCGATGCTGGAGGTCATCAGGGAGCAGGGGTTCTGTAAGTCGTAGGGTCCCTAGTACCCTCCGGGGTCTTCCCCCATTTCTCCCCCAAACCACGCTGCACGCCTAGCGGTGTCGCTCCCGCGCGCCCAGAATGGTTGAGGAAAGGAAAGATAATGACAAACGCATCAAGGAACCAACGCAACGGCAGCAGGATCGGCGTCGTCCTAGTGATGGTTCTGCTGGGGTTAAGCGTGATCGGGTTTATGGGCTACAGGGCCTACGGGTACTACCAAGACCGCTACGTTGGGGAAGAGTTCTACGGGAAGATTCCCGCGGACGCCACAATCGACCTCGAAACCATCTACGACTTCCAGGGCAATCCGCAGGACATGGGCCATGAGTACTCGATAACGGGTTACAACCAGGACGGGGAGACGCGCACCCTTGAGTTCACCGTCTACTCCGACAACGTGGAAGGGCTCTACCCGGCGGGCAGCTACGTGAAGGCGGAAGCCAGCAAACAGCTGGTCGTGGGGCAGCAGATGGTGTCACGTGAAGAGGTACCCGCGGCCGTCCTTGAGTACCTGGACTGACGCTGACGCCCCGGGCTAGGACGGGTCGTTCACCAGGATCTGGAAAAGGTCCCAACCCGTCTGTGTGTCAGAGATAAAAATGAGGTGGGGCCGGTCCGCGACGAAGTCGGTAGGTGGCTCACTCAGCGCGGAAGTCGCCTCCACAACGACCTCCGTGACTGCGGCCGCCACCGTTCCTTCCTCATCAAGTTTCAGGCGCCCCTGCTGCAGGACGAGGGACACGGCAAGATCCTCCGCCCTCGAAATGTATGTGAGCGCAGGCGGGTAGTCCGCGAATACGGACGTCAAACCGGCCCGCTGGAGGGGATTCGTCAGGTCCGCGGTAGACGCCAAATCCAGTTTCGGAATGGAGATTCCGATGGGTGTGTGCTTCAGAGACTCTTCCAACGCATCCACCTGCTCCACCGTAATCCGGCTTGGCAGTGTCCCCTCCGGCGGAAGCACGTAGCGCGCCACGAGGCCACCGTCCTCCCCATAAGGCAGCTCCGCCATCTGCCAGCCGTCTACCTCTGCGTAGCGAACGGGCAGGGTTGCACCCATGAACTCCACAGAAACCGGTTCGCCGCCGCCGGTTGTGAACGGGCCAATCGTGGTGTTCTGCGGGGAAAATGGCATCTGCCAACGCGCGGCCAGCACGACCGCGTTCTGCAGGATCAACCGCAAAGTCGGGCTTGGCTCAGCCGCGGACTTCTCCACCAAGCCCGCGGTGTTCTCCTTCACCCACTGGTTCACGGGTATGAAACCCTCTTCAGTGGACAAGTCCGTCTCTAAAACGCCCGTGTCGTACCACTTCTTCAACCCGGCCAAGTAGGTCGATTCCACTTTCGTTCCGTCGGCGAGGACGATCTGGTTAGCCAAGTGAACCTGCGGACTGTCCGGCAACTTGTCCGGGTTAATCTGGGCCACGGGGACACGGTAGGCATCCAAACTGCCCATGAGGGCGTTCACCGCCGCGTCCCGCTGCTCCCCCGGGGCACCAAGAACGATGGACAGCTGATCTTCCGCCTCCCCATTCGCAGTCGCTCCCAACATGGAGAGCGCCACGACCGCCGAGGCCGGGGAAGTCACGACCGTTTCCCTTGGGAACGCCTCCAGGACGCCGAGTCCCAGTTTCCTGGTCGCAGCGACCACGGACGCGGCCTCACGCGCGTCTGCGAGCGCCACGTGCTCCACCGTCACCTGTCCGTCCTCCACCTTCCCACCGTCGGTCTTGGCGCTTTGCGACGAACTTTGGTTCGAGGGCGAAGAGCCGCCCGGATCCGAACCCGCCGCGCACCCAGAAAGCCCAAAAGCAAGGGACAGAACTCCAACTGCCATACGTAAGAGCGGGGTTTTCATAACAGCCACTTTACTAAGTGATTACCTGACGACACGCCCTAGCGCAGTAAGTTTTCCCGAAACGTTGCCCGCAAACTACAGCATGCAGGAAACGCAGCCCTCAATCTCCGTCCCTTCAAGCGCCACCTGACGGATGCGCATGTAGTAGAGCGTCTTGATGCCCTTGCGCCACGCGTAGATGTAGGAGCGGTTCAGTTCGCGGGTGGTCACCGTGTCCGGGTAGAACAACGTGAGCGACAAACCCTGGTCCACGTGCGGGGTAGCCGCTGCGTACGTGTCGATGATCTTTTCCGGACCAATCTCATACGCGTCGTCGTAGAACTCCAAGTTGTCGTTG
>CAYFOT010000026.1:8072-11541 GCA_964344825.1 uncultured Actinomyces sp. | reverse complement strand
CCCAGGTTGCAGGAGATGTCTTTTCCGACGTGCTTGTAGGACAGGTCAGGGTAGAACTCCGAAGGTTCGGAAACCTGGAGGATCTCAGAGCACAGGTTGGACATGGAAATGCGCCCTTCAATGGGGCTCTCCTTGTTCGCGGTGTCCTCAAACAAAATGTATGGGTAGCCGGACTCAAACTGGATCTCCGCGATGGTCTGGAAGAGCCTACGCGCACTGATCTTCTTCTTGGTGATGCGTGGGTCACCAACCATCTCGTAATAAAGATCCGTCACCGAAATGTCGGAGAACGGCTTCCCGTACACCCGCTCAACGTCGTACGGGCTGAAGAGGTACATGTCCTCATTCTTCTTCGCCAACTGGAAGGTGATGTCAGGGATTACGACGCCCAGCGACAGAGTCTTGATCCGCACCTTCTCATCGGCGTTCTCCCGCTTCGTGTCCAAGAAGGACAGGATGTCGGGGTGGTGCACATTCAGGTACACGGCTCCGGCTCCCTGGCGTGCTCCCAACTGGTTGGCGTAACTGAAGGAGTCCTCCAAAAGCTTCATCACGGGAACAACACCAGAAGACTGGTTTTCGATCCGCTTGATCGGTGCACCTGCTTCACGCAGGTTGGTGAGGGAAAGGGCCACGCCGCCGCCGCGCTTCGACAACTGCAGGGAACCGTTGATGGCCCGCGCGATCGACTCCATGTTGTCTTCGACGCGGAGCAGGAAGCAGGAAACCAGTTCGCCACGGGCCTGCTTGCCAGCGTTCAAGAAAGTGGGGGTAGCGGGCTGGAACCGCCCCGAAAGCATCTCATCAACCAGGTGGCGTGCCATGTCGATGTCGCCGCGCGCCAGGTACAGCGCAACCATGCAAACGCGGTCTTCGAACCGCTCCAGGTAACGCTTCCCGTCAAAGGTCTTCAGCGTGTAGGAGGTGTAGTACTTGAACGCCCCAAGGAAGGTTGTGAAGCGGTACTTCCAGGCGTAGGCCTGCTTGAACAAATTCTTGATGTCCTCAAAGGAGTATTGGCTCAGCACCTCCTCCTCGTAATACCCCTCCTCCACCAGGTAACCCAGCTTCTCTTCCAAGTCATGGAAGTAAACCGTGTTCTGGTTTACGTGGCTAAGGAAATACTGGCGCGCCGCCAAGCGGTCCGCGTCAAACTGGATCTTCCCGTCCTTGTCGTACAGGTTCAGTTGCGCGTTCAACGCGTGATAGTCGCGTTCGGGGGAAAGGGCCGGCTCCAAACCGGTGTCCGTCAGATGCTCAACCAAAACTTCTTCAGTCCTTCTTTTACTAATGAAACATCCCGGGAAGTCCCAAGGAGTTCGAACCTGTACAGGTGGGGAACGCCAACTTTGTTCGCCACTATGTCGCCAGCCTTGCAGTAGGCAGTCCCAAAGTTAGTATTGCCCGCGGAGATGACGCCGCGGCAAAGCTCTCTGTTTTTGGGATCGTTCAGGAACTTTATGACCTGCTTCGGCACCGCACCCTTCAGTTTCCCACCGCCGTAGGTGGGAACAACCAAGACGTAGGGACGATCCATTTCTATGGGCTCGTCACGAGGCCGTAGCGGAATTCGCAAAGCCGGCACCCCCAGGCGCTCAACAAAGCGCTTGGTGTTCTCAGTTGCGGATGAGAAATAGACCAGATGCGGCGTATCTACATCCGCATCTTCGAATCTGAGGGGGGTCTGTGCCGCCACTTCCGCGGCGGCGCCAGCCGTAGTTTGCATGATCCTTGTTTAGGCGTTCACCGACGCTGCTAGCACTGCATTGGCGGCGGAGCGAACTAGGTCGGGGCGGAATCCGCTCCAGTGCTGGTCCCCAACGACCACGACGGGAGCCTGCATGTAACCCAGGCCAACGATGTAGGCAAGAGCTTCCGCATCAACGGAGACGTCGACACTTTCGTAGGGCACCCCATACTTATTCAGCGCGCGGTAGGTCGCATCGCACTGCACACAGCGCGGCTTCGAGTAAACGGTAATAGTCATCTTCCCTATCCTCCTGGCCCTACCGGCCACCACAAACTACATCAATGTCATTCACATAGATCATAGCGATCTTGGCGCTGGTAACACTACACCTTGTGGTCCATCCATCGTCCGAGCCCTATATATCGTACCCACCCCCTCCTGTGCATGAAATAACGGAGTCTGTGGACAAAGCGGGGAACACGTGGATCTAAGCGGTGTATCTGCGCAGAAAGGCCTGTGCAAAACTATTCGACGTCCTCGCTAACAGCTGTGGATGACAAGCTTGTGATTTGCTTTTTGAACTCGGCGTGTCGCGGGTGGGGCGCGCGTTTGTCCGGCCCACTATCCTCTTCAATATGACTCCAGAACCCCAGATCGATAAAGATCTCAACGTTGAATCCTTCAATCTTGACCACCGCTTCGTCCAGGCGCCCTACGTGAGGGTTGCAGACCGCAAGATTTTGCCGGGCGGTGACACGCTGATCAAGTACGACGTGCGCTTCAGCCAGCCGAACATTGAACACCTCCCGATGGACGCCGTGCACTCCATTGAGCACATGACCGCCCACCACATGCGCAACCACACCGACGCGCTGATCGACTTCTCTCCCATGGGGTGCCAGACGGGCTTCTATGCGCTCACCTTGGGCTTGGAGTATGTGGAATTTGCAGACATCCTTGAGCGCACCTTCCAGGACCTCCTTGAGGCAGATTCTGTTCCCGCAGCGAATGAGGTTCAGTGCGGGTGGGGCGCCAACCACTCCCTGGAGGGCGCCAAGCAGGAAGTACGAAAGTTCCTTGACGGACGCCCCGACTGGGACGTCGTCATGGCTCCCACCGCGGAAGACCCCGCCGATGTCTGACCCGGTAATCATCGCGTGCGCCATGCAGGAAGAGGCGCAGCCCTTCTTGGACGCGCTTAGCGAGGGCGCACAGGAGGTCCCCCAGCCCCGCGGCTACCGTGGAACCGCCCGCTTTCACAAAGGGACGCTGCACGGCCGGGAAGTAATCGTCATTACGACCGGGATCGGCATGACCAACGCGGCGTCGGCGCTGACGATGGTATTGATGGAAGTTCGCCCTCGTGCAGTCATCTTCGCGGGCACAACCGGCGGCCTGGGGACCAACGTGCACCTCGGCGACATCGTTGTGGGCACGCAGGCCCTCTACCACGACGCCGACGCGTCCGATTTTGGCTACGAACCCGGACAAATCCCACAGATGCCGCCTTTCTACAGCGCGAAACCCCGTTTTGTTGCGAGGGCGGAACGCGCCCTACGAGCAAGCGGGCTACGGTTCCACGCCGGACAGGTGAGCGCCAGCAACTCTTTCGTGTCGGGCAGTCAGGTCGGCCCTGTTCGCCAGGCGTTCCCGAACGTCCTCGCCGTGGACATGGAGACTGCCGCAGGCGCGCAAGTATGCTGGTCATTCGATGTTCCGTGGGTGAGCCTGCGCGCGGTTTCCGACCTCTGCGATCCCAACGCGGGTGAGGTGTTCGAC
>CAYFOT010000026.1:2255-7972 GCA_964344825.1 uncultured Actinomyces sp. | reverse complement strand
GTCGCAACTGCGCAACGCGTCACGGACGCGACTATCTTTGAGACGCCCCGCCCTCGCCCCGAACAACGGGACCAAGCTGTACCCATGGAACTTGAGAACCGTAAACCGCTCCGTCGTGCTCTACTTTCCGTTTCCGATAAGACCGGCCTGGTTGACCTTGGCAAAGCCTTGGCAGATGCAGGCGTTGAACTGGTCGCAACGTCATCCACCGCAGCCGCCCTGGCTGAGGGCGGTTTGGCCGTCCAGGAAGTTTCCGACCTGACGGGTTTCCCGGAGATCCTTGGGGGCCGCGTGAAGACGTTGCACCCGGTGATTCATGCGGGTTTGCTTGCTCGCCAGGACGATCCCGCTTCGATGGAAACACTGTCTGACCTGGGGATTGCGCCTTTCGATGTCGTAGTCGTCAACCTGTACCCGTTCGCCTCGACCCTTGCGTCCGGTGCCAGCCACGCGGAATGCGTGGAAATGATTGACATTGGCGGCCCCACCCTGCTTCGGGCTGCCGCGAAGAACTATGCAAGCGTCGCCTTGCTCACCAATCCGGACCAGTACGCGCAGTTCACCAAGTCTTTGGGCGAGGGCGGAACGACATCCGAAGAGCGCCTCGCACTGGCAACCGCAGCCTTCCAACTGGTCGCGAACTACGACATCGCGATTGCGAACTGGTTGTCGGAAGGCGCTTCTGACGGATTCCAGGCGTGGCTGGGGCTGTCCTACACGAAGGCCGACGACCTGCGGTACGGGGAGAACCCCCACCAGGGAGCCGCCGTCTACCGGGATGCAGCAGAGGTGGAGCCCGTCGGTCTTGCGGGGGCGACGCTTTTGGGCGGCAAGCCCCTCTCATACAACAACCTCCAGGACGCGGATGCCGCGTGGAAGGCCGTCGAGGGTTTCACCTCCCCCGCCGTTGCCATCATCAAGCACGCTAACCCGTGTGGGCTGGCGGTGGCGGATACGCCCTCGGATGCCTACTCCAAGGCGTTCGCGTGCGATCCGCTGTCCGCATTTGGCGGCGTTGTCGCCGTGAACCGTGAGGTCGACGCGGATACTGCGTCGCAGATTGCGAAGATTTTTATTGAGGTCGTGGTGGCGCCCTCGTTCACCGAAGACGCCCTCGAAATTCTCCGGACAAAGAAGAACCTGCGGATACTGAGTCTGCAGCCCAAGGGGGACGCGCCAACTCTGCGGCCAATCAGCGGTGGGCTCTTGGTGCAGGACAGCGACGGTCCGCAGGACGCCGACCGGATTGAGGAGTGGACGCTGGTGGCGGGCGCCCCGGCCGACGCTCAGATGGCAGAAGACCTGCAGTTTGCGTGGCGCGCCGCACAGTACGTGAAGTCCAACGCCATTGTTCTGGCTAAGGACGGAGCGACCGTTGGCGTGGGAATGGGCCAGGTGAACCGCGTTGACTCCGCGAAGTTGGCGGTGGAGCGCGCGAACACGCTGGGCCCAGAGGACCAGAGCGCAGAGGATGAAGGCGGCGAGGGCGACGGCGCGAAGGTGAAACGGTCAGAGGGCGCGGTGGCGGCCTCGGACGCGTTCTTCCCTTTCCCAGACGGTCTGGAAGTGCTGATGGACGCGGGCGTGACCGCAGTCGTGGCGCCGGGTGGATCGCGGAATGACGCCCTCGCAATAGAGGCCGCCAAGAAGGCCGGCGTGACCCTCTACTTCACGACGCTACGCCACTTCGCGCACTAGGAAACTCTCAGTTCCCGCAGCTGCCCCGCGATTAGGAATGCCACGGGCAGCAGCACGGCCACGGCCATGATTGCGTGCAGTACGCCGACGCTGTTGCCCAGCATCCCAATCACCGGGGGTCCAGCTAGGAACGCGACGTAACCGATGGTTGCGACGACGGAGACGCGCACGGCCGCGTTGCGGGGCTCGTCGCCGCCCGCTGACATTCCCATTGGGAACCCCAGCGACACGCCGCACCCCCACAACGCCACACCGAAGAACGCCACGACGACGTTGCCCGACAGCACAAACAGCAGCACGCCCGCCAGTGAGACCACCGCAAGCGTGCGCAACACGGCGACGCGCCCGAACTTGTCCAGTAGCGTCGTGCCGAACCATCGGGAGACGGTCATGGTTGCTAGGAATGTCGCCAGCCCCAGCGTGCCGACCGTGGTGGAGGTCTTGTAGTCATCCACCATCGCAACCCCGATCCAGTCGATCGCGGTGCCCTCCGCGAAGGAGAAGATGAGGACGAACAGCCCGACGAGTAGCGTGCGGGGCTCCCGCCACGCCTGGCCTAACGTCAGTTTGGGTTTCGAGGGCGATGTGCGGCCGGAGCGCGGGTCTCCGTCGCCCTCGCCCTCGCCGCTACGTGCGTCTGTGCCCTGCTCCTCCACCAACGCGACGTCCGCGGGATCGGAGAACGCATCGTCGCGACCCGAGGCGACCAGGGATTCCGCGCCCGGCACGTCGTCCGCCGCGTTCATGAGGAAACCGGACACGCGCCACGCGACCACGCCCCCGACCAGCAGCCCAACCGCAACCAAGTTCGCGGTAATCCCGACCCCCAACTGGATGAGGAGCGCACCTAAGAGCGCGCCGGCAACCGTTCCCACGGAGAAGCCCGCGTGGAATTTGGGGAGGATGACTTTGCCGAGGCGATGCTCAACCAGGGTCCCCTGCACATTCATGGCGACGTCCCACGCGCCTAGGCCAAAGCCAATGGCGTAAAGCGCGATCACGACGGGAATGACACCGCCAACGTAGCCGAGGCCCAATCCGGCGAGGGCGAGGCCAGCCAGGGTGGCAAACACGCGTACCGCCGTCTTCTCACCGAACTTGTTGATCACCAGGCCCGTGACCGTCAACGCGGAGACGGACCCTGCCGCCAGGGCCAACAGGACAAGCCCCCATGCGGCAGGATCCATGTCCAAGGCTGCCTTCAATTGCGGTATCCGCGCCGCCCACGTGGACTGTAGGACTCCCGCGCCTATGAAGGCGACGAAGACGGATATCGTTGCGGCGCGGACCTGGGCGTCGGTCTTTTGGGGCGAGGACGCAGCGGCTGAACAACTATTCACACGGTCCAGCCTAACTGGGGCGTCAAGCGTCCCAAAACGGCGCCGTGGAACCCTGATTGAACCCTGATTGTTCCCTGACACGACGCAGGGATGTCGGGGGTCGCAACTATCCTTGGACTTGTTATGTTATGACCTACCGCTGATCGGGGATGCCATGCGTAGACCACTTATTTCGTTAATGGCCATCGGAGCCGCCAGTGTCCTTGCGCTCACCGCGTGCGGGGGTGCCGGGGGCGCTTCTAAGCAGTCGGGCTCAGGTGCTGCGGCTGAGGTTGAAGCGGGCCCGCTGGAAGAGTATTTTGCTGCCCTTTGGGACGATGAGGCGTGGACCCAGGAGAAGTACGATCAGGAGAACCTGCGTCGCGAAGAGTTGATCGCAGAGTGCATGGCCAAGGAAGGCTTTGAGTACACGCCAAATGTCGACACGGGTGGCGTGGTGATCGGAGACGGTGAGACTGAGGGGCCCGCATGGGACTCCCTAGAGTTCGCGGAGCAGTACGGGTATGGCGTCGTGGACTGGCCCGGCCGCGAAGATATAGAAGAGATCACCGACTATGAGGACTACACGGATCCCAACGAAGACTATGTGAGTTCGCTAAGTGAGTCGGAGCAGAACGCCTACTACGCCACCCTTTACGGGGAGACCGTGATGGATGAAGACGAAGACTTCAGTTTTGATTCCGAAGAGGAAGCGTACGAATACAACTGGGAAGATAACGGCTGTTGGGGTTGGGCTGACCATGAGATTACCTCTGGTGACACGTCGGGTGCTGCGTGGGAGGATCCGGAGTTTGAAGAACTGTTCCTAGCGATGGAAGACCTCTGGTCGGAAACGTCAACCACCCCGGACATCACCGCAGCGAACGGAGAATGGGCTGCCTGCATGGAGAAGGCGGGCTATCCCGGAATGACCTCGCCCGACGAAGCGCAGAATCTCATGTACGAACGCCAGAATGAGATTTATGAGGCAGCGGAAAGTCCCGATGGTGAGTGGACAGAGCCAAGCCCCGAAGCGTTTGAGGGATTGAGGACTGAAGAAATCGCTCTTGCTACCGCGGACTGGAAGTGCAAGGACCAGGTGAACTACACGGAACGCCTGCAGAAGGCAGACTACGCAGCTCAGCAGGCCTTTGTTGATGCGCATCGTGACCAGCTGGAAGCACTGGTCGCGAAGCACGGCGTCGACTCTTCGAAGAAGGGTTAGGCCGGGGCGCAGTGAGCGTAGAGGCATCGGAACTCCAGCAACCGGAGCGGCCGGAACAGCCAGAGCTGCCAGAGCGGTCTGAACAGTCTGGGAAGAAACCGAAGGTTTGGGCGGGAACACGACTGGTGGCGTTGATCGCGGGAGTGGCGGTTGTGTCGCTTCTCGCTGGGATCGCGATCATGCAGTTCATTGTGTCGCCGGCGGAGCTGGCGGCACGCACGGAACCACCCGAAGCGGGCCCTGTGACTGCACTGGTGGAAGAGCGCATCATAGAGAACTCTGTGACGACACGCGGTGAAGTGACGTATGCGGACCCGGTGCAAGTGACGGTAGATACGTCTGCTGTTGATGGACGCCCTATCGTCACGGGTCACGTGCCGGAGGTCGGGGCGGTGTTTGAAGCCGCCAGCATCGCCTTGGAAGTTACGGGGCGCCCCGTAATTGTCCTGCCGGGGCAGCTTCCTGCCTACAGGTCGCTAAGCATTGGGATGAGCGGGCCGGATGTCTACCAACTTAAGAAAGCTTTGGCTGGCCTAGGTTACTGGGCTGGTGACCCGGATTCCGACCTGTTCGAATGGGATACATCCGAAGCGGTCGGTGAGCTGTACGCACGTGTGGGCTATTCGGCACCAACTGGCGGACCAGAGGCAGCAGAAACGTTACGGATGGCTCAGAACAACGTACGATCTGCAGAAACAGCCGTGACACGCGCAGTTGCTTCTTGGAACGCTGCCGCTGAGGGTGGCGCCACGGACCTCAGCGTGGAGGGCGCAGAGATAGAAGAAGCAAAAGCAATGCGTTCTGACGCATACGCGGCCTTGGAAGAAGCGCAGGTTGCGGTCCAACCAACACTTCCAGCAGGGGAAGTTCTCTATCTCGCTTCTCTGCCACGCCGCGTCGATGAGGTTTTCGTGGAGCGTGGTGACGCGCTAAACGGACCCGCAATGACGGTTTCGGGTGCGACCCTGACGATCCAGGGGACCATCTCCAAGCAGGATGCGGAACTGCTCAGCGTGGGTATGCCCGCGTTCTATGCGGGCCCTGACGGAGAGGACCTGACGGCAACGATAGCGTCGATCGATGCGCCAAAGTCGTCCTCGGGAACCGATTCGGGCGAGGGCGATCAGGGTTCGTCTTCCGACCGCTACAAACTTGTCTTAGACCCGGAAGCGCTCACTGAGGAGCAGATCAGTGCTCTGCGCGGCACGAACGTGCGCGTGACCATACCTGTTGCGTCCACGGAAGGCACCGTGCTGGCGGTGCCAATCGCTGCTCTTTCGGCGTCTCCCGACGGCGGAAACCGTGTGGAACTGCTGGTTCCAACTAAGGACGATCCTTACGCAACGGAGATCGTGCAGGTTTCTGCGGGTCTGGCAGCCGGCGGGTTTGTAGAGGTGAAATCGGATGACACACGGATCGCTCCTGGAGCGAAGATCGTGGTCGGCCGATGAAGTGGCAGAGGGTAACCCAAGAGG
>CAYFOT010000026.1:0-2155 GCA_964344825.1 uncultured Actinomyces sp. | reverse complement strand
AAGAGGCATCCGCCCTCGCCCCCATCATCAAACTGGATGACGTGACACGCATATTTCCGGGGCCGCCCGCGGTCAACGCGTTGCGGGGCGTGAACCTTGAGGTCATGCCGGGAGAGTACCTGGCGATTGTTGGGCCGTCCGGTTCTGGGAAGTCCACGATGCTCAACACGCTGGGGTTGCTGGATCGGCCAAGTACGGGTACGTACCTCTTTGAGGGGCATGACGTCGCGGAGCTATCGGAAGATGAGCGGGCTGCGCTACGCGGGGGAGACATCGGGTTCGTTTTTCAGTCGTTCCACCTGCTGCCAACCCGAACGGTGCTGGAGAACGTGATGCTGTCCACAGCCTACGCGGGGGTGCCGCGGGCTGAGCGTGAAACGCGGGCGCGGGCGGCGTTGAACCGAGTGGGCATGAGCCACAGAGTCGACTTTTACCCCGGAACACTGTCGGGAGGTGAGAAGCAACGGGCTGCAATTGCGCGTGCCGTCAGCACTTCTCCACGTCTCCTCCTAGCGGATGAACCGACGGGCAACTTGGACGCCACGAATTCGCGTGCAGTGATGGACCTGTTTGAAGAACTCTCTGATGATGGCCTCACCATCGTGATGATCACGCACGACAGGACGGTTGCGCAAAGCGCGCACCGCCGGGTGAACATCAGCGACGGCCGCTTGACGGAGTTGACCGAATGAAGTGGAAACGCGTAGCGAATGGCAAACGACGGCGGAGGGCGTGGCGCCCTCGACCGGCCCAAACGCGCGGTTTCACGACGCGGGACCTCATCCATGAGTCGCTGGAGGGGGTTGGCGCACGCCCATCTCGCTTGTTCATCACCCTTTTGGGAACGGTGTTGGGGATCGCGTCCCTAGTGGCGACGCTGGGTTTGGCGCAGACAACCGCGGGGCAGATCGCGCAGTCTTTTGATTTGCTGGCAGCGACCCGCGTAACCGTGGAGCCGGGGAAAACCCAGGAACGCGGCGGGACACAAAAACTCACGGTAACGATTCCGTGGAACGCGGTAGAACGCGTTGCTGATCTGGCAGGTGTTGAGGAGTCCTTCTTATATGCGCCAGTGGACCCCAACCCCGAAGTGCGGGCCGTGCAGGTTGTGGACCCGGCGGAAGCAGCGGTCGCTCCCCCACCGGTAGTGGCGGTGTCGCCACAGATGATGGGTGTCGTGGACGGACAGATCGCGACGGGCAGGTTCTTCGATATCGGCCATGATCAGCGGGCGGATCGCGTGGTCGTCCTCGGCCAGAATGCCGCTGACAAACTTGGGATAAACCGAGTCAGCGGGTCGCCGGCCGTGTTCATTGGGGACAGTGCGTACTCGGTAATCGGCATCCTGGGATCCGTGGGGACAAGAGCGAACCTGCTGGACGCGGCGATCGTCCCGATCGGGGTGGCGAGGGCGGAGCTGGGGTTGACGTCCCCCACCTCTTTAGATATTCGTGTGGCCGTGGGTGCGGGACAACTGGTGGGGCGCCAAGCACCAATCGCTCTGGACCCAAACAACCCAGATGCGTACAAGGTCAAAACACCCACAATCTCCTCCGGGATGAAAGACAGAGTCGCATCAGACATCAACGTCCTATTCGTCGCGATCGGGGTGGTTGCACTAATCGGTGGCGGAATCGGGATCGCAAACGTGACTCTTTTGTCAGTAACAGAGCGCAGAGGTGAGATCGGTTTACGTCGGGCTCTGGGGGCGCGGACCCGGCAGATCGGTCAACAGTTCATGTTGGAGTCCCTAACAACGGGCGTACTGGGCGGACTAATCGGAGTTGCACTGGGCCTGTTCGTGGTGGTGGGCGTGTGTTTGGTGCAGGGGTGGACGCCAGTCTTGGCCCCTTGGGTGCCGTTCGCTGGGGTCGGGATGGGTGCCCTGGTCGGGCTGGTTGCGGGTACGTACCCCGCGATCAAGGCTGCGCGAATAGAACCGGTGGATGCGCTGCGCGGCGCATAAGTGCACCCACGTTTTGACTGGTTACCCCCGGTTGCGCACCGGCGTACCCGCATCCCCAAACAAAAGTGTCGGGACATCTGTAAACGATGTCCCGACACTCCACAATGGTGCGCGAGGGGGGAGTTGAACCCCCACGCCCTCACGGGCACACGGACCTGAACCGTGCGCGTCTGCCTATTCCGCCACTCG
>CAYFOT010000025.1:0-22054 GCA_964344825.1 uncultured Actinomyces sp. | reverse complement strand
TCCGGGTCAACTAGGGTGACGTCTGACAGCCCCAGCTCCGGATGGCGCGCGAACCCGTCTATCAACTCTGGGGTATAGGTGGAACCGGCTCCGACAATCGTGAGTTTCATCTGGGTCTCTAGGTTGGGGTTGTGGTTGGGGGTGTGGCTGTGGTTGGGGGTTGTGGTTGCGGTTGTGGTTGCGGCTTCGCTGTGACCGTCTTGCTTACGATCCAAGGCTACCGAAGGTTTAATAACCAGTAAAGTTCTTTACGGTATTGGGTGGGTCTGCTTGTTTCCACGGATTCGGAGGATTGGTAGTCAAGGCAAAGTGAGGCCCTCAGGGCATGCAAGAGGCGCGACGGGCATTTCTGCTCGCCGCGCCTTTGACGCTATGTTTTCGAACTGGTTAGGTGATCGTGACCGCTACGTTGCCGGCAGTCCGGTTTCGGTCGTCCGCCCTCGCTATACGCGTTTGGTGTTTGCCCCCGGCTTCGCGCCCTCTTTGAATCCGGTGTGGTACGTGCTTGTCCCGTTGGTGGACCGGAACGCCGGGACCTCTTCACCGCCTTGCCACACTCCCGGTGAGCCGACCTCTGTTCCGCGACTGCGGTATACCATGTACGGCCTAACCGGGTACAGAACTGGCGGAGCCACCGCGTGCACCAGCCTGGTGTACGGCAGGATCGCGAACACCAGCAGACCGGCAATGATGTGGACCTTGAACTCCCACGGGACGCTCACCATCAGTTGTGCCTCCGGGTGGAAGTAGAACAGGGACCTGAACCAGGGGCTGATCGTTTCCCGGTAGTTGTAGCCATGGGCGCCACCAAAGATCTGGGTGGAAACGGTTGCCATAGCACCCAGCGCAATCGCAGCAATCAGCATTATGTACATGACGATGTCGCCGGGAGTAGTTGCAAGCCGGATCGACTTGTACTTGAGCCGGCGAATCAGCAATCCGATTAGACCCACGATGGTCATCAAGCCCGCAAAGGACCCAACACTTACCGCCATGAAGTGGTACGCGCCCTCAGAGATACCGACCGCCTGCGTCCACGTCTCCGGGATGACCAGACCCATAATGTGTCCCATGACCACCAAGAGGATGCCGTAGTGGAACAGGGGAGAAGTCAGCCTCAGCCACTTACGCTCATACGTTTCCGATGAACGGGTCACCCAACCGAACTTATCCAGCCTCCAGCGCCAAACAATGCCGATGAACAGCGAAGCGAGCGCCAGATACGGGAAGATTATCCACAGGAATATATTCCAAAAACTCATGATTTGCTCCATGCGAGTGGCTGGTGAACGCCGACCATTTCGGTGGGCGGTCCTTGGCTGACTAGGCGCTGGAAGCGCTCTATTACTTCATCCGAAACCTCCGGCAGCGTGACAGCCAGAGCATCCAGGAGATGCGCGTACGGAGAGTTCACCCCGTGCAACGCAGAGCGCATGACCTCAATCCCGTCCCTATGCGATGCCAAGAGCTCCCACACCATCGGGTCTCCCGACGTGGCGGACAGCTCCAGTATCACCGGGAGGTAGTCATCCAACTCATCATTGTCGTTCTCATAGCCCATCGCATTGATGAACTCTTTGAATCCCAAAATCGCGCTACCCCGCAACCGGGTGTCCCCGGCGACGTAGTAGCTCAGATAAAGCGCGGTGCGGCGCTGCTGATCGAACGTGTCGACGTAGTGAACCGCGATTTCACTTCGAGGGCGGCTGGCAGCCCAGTCCACAAACGCGTCCAGGTGGGCCTGAACGCCCTGGGGTAGATCGTCCCGCACCTGCTCATACGCATCCAGTGCGGGCGCGAACCTTTCCTCCGGGTACTCCAGCAACGCTGCCACCAGCATGTGGATGGTCCGCATCTGCTGGGGCGTGCAGGCCACCGGGTCAACCGCAGCGACCGGCGAGGGCGTCAAGAAGCGGACTTGCCCCCGCCTCTTTCCCTTTCCGTTCACAGTCGCCCGCCTGCCCCGTGGCCGTCAGACCACGACTTCAGGTCGATGCGCACAGGTTCGCGTACTGCCGTCTTGGTTGAGGCCGTCACGCCGCAACCGATTGCTGAACTGCACGCCTGCGGAGCGCCCTCGCCCAGATACCCCGGGTCGCCAATGCCCTGCGTGTCGATGCCCAGTTCCTCCATGCGCGGAGCAGGGGCACTTCCACCTTCGGGGATGACGTAGCGGTCGTCGTACTTAGCGATGGCCAGCAGTCGGTACATTTCCTCCAGCTGCTTGCCAGTCAAGCCAACGGCTTCGGCAATCTCCGGGTCGACTTCCATGTCCATGTTCACGCTGCGCATGTGGGAGCGCATGGCGGCAAGGCGGCGCAGGGCCAACTCAACCGGACGTGGATCTCCCGCAGTGAAGAGCTCCGCCAGGTAGTCCAGCGGAATGCGCATCTTCGACAGGGTAGTGAGCAGGATTCGGTGGTCCTCACCGTCCGCTCCCGAGGCCGTCACCGCGTCAACAACCGGCGCCAACGGCGGCACGTACCAAACCATCGGCATGGTGCGGTATTCCGGGTGGAGCGGGAGCGCCAGACGGTATTCCTTAATCAAGGTCCAGATGGGGGACTCCTGTGCCGCCAGGATCCAGCGGTCAGAGATGCCTTCCTTCTGCGCAGCTGCCACTACCTCCGGATCGTGCGGATCCAGGAGGATGTCCAGCTGGGCTTCGTAGAGGTCCTGCTCATTCTCCGTCGCAGCGGCTTCCCCAACGCGATCAGCGTCGTAAAGCATCACGCCCAGGTAGCGCAGGCGCCCCACACAGGTTTCAGAGCAAACCGTGGGCTCCCCAATCTCAATGCGCGGGTAGCACAGCGTGCACTTCTCACTCTTGCCGGTCTCATGGTTGAAGAAGATCTTCTTGTAGGGGCAGGCCGACACGCACATGCGCCAGCCGCGGCAGGCGTCTTGGTCGACTAGGACTATTCCGTCCTCGCTCCTCTTATAAATGGCGCCCGACGGGCAGGCCGCCATACACGTTGGGTTCAGGCAGTGTTCACAGATGCGTGGCAGGTAGAACATGAAGGAAGACTCAATGTCGGCCTTCACCTGGGTTGAGATCTGGTCCAGAATCGGGTCGTCCGCCAGAGCGTTTGCGCCGCCACCCAAATCATCATCCCAGTTCGGACCCCACTTAATCGTGTCGATGTTGTCGCCCGTGATCTGGCTGATCGGGCGCGCAACCGGAAGGTACTTCGAACCTTTGGGCGCGGAGAGTAACTTGTCGTACTCATACGTCCACGGCTCGTAGTAATCCTCCAGCATCGGCATCCGGGGGGAGGCGAAGATCTGGCTGAGCACGTTCAAGCGACCACCGGAGCGGGGGACAAGCTTCCCGTTCTTGGTGCGCTTCCACCCGCCGCGCCACTCTTCTTGGTCTTCCCACTTCTTCGGGTAGCCGCCGCCGGGGCGCGTCTCCACGTTGTTGAACCACATGTACTCCGTGCCTGCACGGTTGGTCCAGGTCTGCTTGCAAGTGACAGAACAGGTGTGGCACCCGATGCACTTGTCAAGGTTCATAACCATTGCGACTTGAGCCATGACTTTCATCAGTACGTAACCTCCTGGCTGCGCTTACGGATAAGGGACACTTCATCGCGTTGGCTGCCCGTGGGTCCTACGTAGTTGAACGCGTAGGAGTGTTGGGCGTAGGCACCGATGAGGTGCGTTGGCTTGATCATGATTCGTGTAAGAGAGTTGTGGATGCCGCCGCGGCGTCCCGTTGTCTCCGTGAGGGGCGTGCCGATGATGCGCTCCTGCGCGTGATACATGAACACCGTGCCTTCCGGCAGACGGTGCGACACGATCGCGCGGGCCACGACGACGCCATTGCGGTTCCAAGACTCAACCCAGTCGTTGTCCTCCACACCGATCTTCTTCGCGTCCTGCGGGCTAAGCCAGATGGACTGGCCACCGCGCGACAGCGTGAGCATGTGGGGGTTGTCGAAGTACTGGGAGTGGATAGCCCACTTATGGTGGGGCGTCAGGTAGCGGACGGCCACCGATGCCGCACCGTCGTACGTACCCGTCTCACCAATGGTGGGTTCGTCGTAGAGGTGGTCGAGGGCGAGCGGCGCCTTGAACACCGGCAACGACTCTCCCAGATCCCGCATCCAGTCGTGATCCAAGTAGTAATGCTGGCGACCGGTCAGGGTGTGGAACGGACGCCCTCGCTCAATGTTCTGTGCGAACGCCGTGTACCGCCTGCCTCCGTGTTCAGAGCCGGACCATTCGGGGGACGTGATCACGTTCTCCGGACCCTTTTCCTGCAGCTGCTGGATCGTGATCACCTTGTCTTCCGAACCGGATGCAAGGTCAGCCAACTCAGTTCCCGTGCGCTTACCCAGCGTCTCAAAACCGGTGGTTGCCAAGCGCCCGTTCGTCGTGCCCGACAGCGCCAAGACCATGTCGGCCGCAGCTTTCGCGGTCTCAATGATCGGACCTC
Source organism: uncultured Actinomyces sp. (assembly GCA_964344825.1). Lineage (GTDB taxonomy): Bacteria > Actinomycetota > Actinomycetes > Actinomycetales > Actinomycetaceae > Scrofimicrobium. The sequence goes on along the minus strand of CAYFOT010000025.1, from coordinate 17,613 downwards.
CGGTGACGGGGTGAATACCGTACTTCTTACCCAGAGCCTCAACTTCCGGCGTCGGGTCGTAGACAACACCCTTGGTCACAAGACCAACCTTCGTCGGAAGCGGACCAATGGAGTTGAACCTGTGAATGAGCGTCGTGTAATCGCGCTCCGCCGGGATCAGCTTCGGCATGTTTATGCCGGGCGTCAGCGGTAGTTTGTCGAGGTCGGCAACGATACCGCGCGGGTTCGCGTATTCATCCGGGCTGTCGTGCGCCAAGGGAACGGGGATGATGTCCGTCTGCGTCCCTAGATGCACTTCGGCCATGTCTGAAACGCGTGCCGCCAACTCTTGGAAGAGTTCGTAGTCCGTGCGCGCCTCCCATGGCGGGTCGATCGCAGCATCAAAGGCATGGACAAATGGGTGCATGTCCGTGGAGGAGAGGTCATCTTTTTCGTACCAGGTTGCAGCGGGGAAGACCAAGTCGGACATCAACGTGGTGGTTGTGTTGCGGAAATCAACCGTCATCATGAGGTCGACCTTGCCGCTACCCGCAGCTTCGCGCCACACCATGTATTCGGGGCGTCGCTTCTCCGGCAGCTCTTTCGCACTTACCGCGTCATCAGCGCCAACCATGTGGCGGTAGAAGAACTCCGCACCCTTCGCGGTGTTGCCCAGCAGGTTGGTGCGCCACGAGGTAAGGATTCGCGGGAAGTTCTCCGGGTTATCCGGGTCTTCACACGCGAACTTCAGCTCACCCTTCTCCAGCTGGTCCACAACGTACTGGGGTCCTGGCACCCCGGCCTCGCGGGCTTCTTGTCCCAGCAGCAACGTCGACTTATTGAACGTCGGGAACGACGGCATCCAACCGCGCTTCATAGACTCAACAAGCGTGTCCGCAGTGGAAATGCCTTCCCAATCAAGGTCTGCCAGCGGGGAGCGCAACTTATCAACGGGAGTGCCGTCGTAACGCCACTGGTCAGTGATCAGGTAGAAGAACCCGGTCGTGATCATCTGGCGTGGGGGACGCACCCAGTCCAGGCCGAACGTGTACTGCGCCCAACCCGTAATAGGACGAACCTTCTCTTGACCAACGTAGTGGGCCCAGCCGCCACCGTTGACACCCTGCGTTCCACACATAGAGGTCAGCGCCAGGAACGTCCGGTAAATGGTGTCGGAATGGTAGTAGTGGTTTGTGCCGGCGCCCATGACAATCTGGGAGCGACCCTTGGAGTCAACCGCGTTTTGTGCGAACTCCCGACCGATCCTGATCGCTGCGTTCGCGGGTACACCCGTATGCGTTTCCTGCCACGCGGGTGTCGGAACCTGGTCCACGTCGTCATAGCCTGTGGGCCATTCACCCGGAAGGCCATCGCGCTCTACGCCGTAGTGGGCCAGCATGATGTCGTACACGGTAGTTACGTAGTCGTCTCCGACCTTCACTGCTGGGACACCACGCTTGTAAACACCCGCACCGGGCGAAACCTGGTCGGGAGTGGCGGGCAGGTCGAAGCGCGGCAGAAGAATCTCTACGCCCTCCGCGTCATCCAGTTCAGCGATGGACATGTGCGGGTCAACCCCGCGCATCTCAAGGTTCCACTTACCTTCGCCCTCAGCGCCGAAGTGGTCAGCAGAGGTGCCTCCGGGGTCGGTGATGCCCTTTTCCTTGTCCCACACCAGGGTGCGGAAAGCAGCGTTCTCCGACTTCGCCAATTCCTCACCGGCAACGCCATCGGCAGCGTTCAGGAACTTCGCGGGAACGTACGAACCGTTCTTCTTCGCCAGCTTCACCAAGAATGGAGCGTCCGTGAACTTCTTCATGTAGTCCAAGAAGTACGGTTCTTGGCGTTCAACGTGGAACTCTTTCAGAATCACGTGGCCCATCGCCAGTGCCAGCGCGCCGTCGGCTCCTGGCGCGATCCTCAGCCATTCGTCAGCAAACTTCGTGTTTGCTGCATAGTCGGGAGAAACCGCCACGACCTTCTGCCCGTGGTAGCGCGCCTCCGTCATGAAGTGTGCGTCCGGCGTGCGGGTCTGCGGGATGTTGGAACCCCACATGATCAGGTACTGGGAGTTGTACCAGTCGCCAGATTCGGGAACGTCCGTCTGGTCACCAAAGACTTCGGGCGAGGCCGGAGGCAGGTCCGCATACCAGTCGTAGAACGACAGCATTGAGCCGCCCATGAGTTCATAGAACCGCGCGCCTGCCCCGTAGGAAACCTGCGACATTGCAGGAATCACGGAGAAACCAAACATGCGGTCCGGCCCGTACCTCTTGGTGGTGTACACGTGGGCGGCGGTTGCGATTTCCATCGCTTCATCCCAGGTTGCGCGCACCAAGCCGCCACGACCACGTGCCGACTTGTACTCCGCCGACTTCTTGGGATCTTCGACCACGTCGCGCCAGGCCAGCACCGGGTCTTTCAGACGCGCCTTTGCTTCGCGGTAGTAATCCAGGAGCACGCCGCGAACGTATGGGTAACGGATGCGCGTGGGGGAGTACGTGTACCAGGAGAATGCGGCACCGCGAGGGCATCCGCGGGGTTCGTATTCAGGCATGTCCGGCCCCGTTGTCGGGTAGTCCACCGCTTGGGTCTCCCAAGTGATGACGCCGTTCTTGACATAAACCCACCAGGAGCAAGAACCAGTGCAGTTCACGCCGTGAGTTGAACGCACCTTACGGTCATGGTTCCAACGTTGGCGGTAGAACTGGTCCGCTTCGCGGCCACCCTCCAGGAACAGCTGCTTTGAGTTGCTGGCTTTCGCCCGAGGCCGCAGATACGCCCCCAACTTGGCAACAGAATCTGGGAGGGTAAAGGGAGAGGTTTCAGCCATCAGTTTCCTCACTCAACTCTTCGTCATATCGGGGTGGCACCCATAGGTCAGGCTCCTTCGCACTGACGCAAAATACACGCCGGTGTCCCCATCACCTCTATTCAATAACGAGTCAGCCGTCACACTCCACAAACCGCGTGATTACGCCTATTCCACACGTGTCGCATATGTCGGTTTTTCGTTGAAATAGTAACGATTGTGTTGCCTAATTGGGCGCGCCTGATTAGGGGCGAGGGCAACTTGGGACCAAAGGCTCAGCAGCTCACAGCGTCCCATCTTGCGTCCGCTCTGGCCCCGTAAGGCGCCTGTCCTCTGTTTCCCCGGGAATGCCGCGTGAAACCACGCCTGCCGCCAGTTCCGCCAACGGAACCGGGTCTGGGTATGCGTAGCGGGAGTTCCCGCGTGAACTACCATGTGCGGCGTTGCTCACCGAAAAGTAGTATATGCTGACCCGTACCTACTGCCGTAACGCGTATGCGGAAGAAAAGAGGGAACTGTGACGCAAGTGCGGATAAAGGATGCTGCGACGTTCTTGGGTGTCAGTGATGACACTGTACGCCGCTGGATTGACGGCGGCCTACTTCCAGTGGAAGTGGACGCCAGTAACCGCAAGGTCATCGACGGAAAGGCCCTTGCACAGTTTGCACAGTCCCAGGCCACGCCACCGCCTGACCCATCCCCGGGCCTGACATCAGCTAGGAATCGCTTGGTCGGACTGGTTACCAAGGTGACATCGGACAAAGTCATGTCGCAGGTTGACATGCAGTGTGGGCCATTCCGGATCGTGTCGCTTATGAGCACGGAGGCAGTACAACAGCTTGGGCTTGAGCCGGGATCCGTAGCGGTGGCCGTAGTGAAGGCAACGACCGTCATTGTGGAAGCGCCCTGAGGGGTTCTTTGCGGTCGCACTGAGGTAGACGTTTGCTTCCTCAAGTAGACAGATCAACCTAATCAACGCAGACCCAGCGCGTCGCGCGCTGGGTTGAAACGTAGACCGAATGGAGCATTCAAATGAGACGGACATTTACCGCTCTGGCGGTTTCCGTCGGGGCGCTGGCACTTGCGCTTGGCGGATGTAGCTCTGGAAAGGGTGAAACTGCTAAGGACGCGCCAGAGCAAAGCACCGACAGCGCTGCTACCAGCGAAACATCGGATTCTGCGGAGGAGCGGACACTCACGGTGTTCGCAGCCGCCTCAATGGAACCAACGTTCACCAAACTGGCGAAAGTCTTCGAAGATGAGCACCCGGGCGTGACCGTGCTATTCAACTTTGCCGGTTCACAGACCCTTCAGGAACAGATCGTGGAGGGCGCGCCGGCGGATGTCTTCGCATCTGCTAATACCAAGCAGATGGAGCCCGTAGTTGAGGCGGGTCTTAACGCAGCGGAGCCGATCATGTACGCGACAAATGAGTTGACCATCGTTACGCCTCCTGACAACCCCGCGGAAGTTGAGACGTTCGCAGACCTGGCGAGGCCGGGCTTGAACCTAGTTATCTGCGCCCCCGATGTCCCCTGTGGATCAGCGACGGAGAAGATCGTTGAAGCCACCGGTGTCACGCTGTCACCTGTCTCCGAAGAGCAGTCCGTCACCGACGTGTTGAACAAGGTGCAGGTGGGAGAGGCCGACGCGGGCTTGGTGTACAAGACCGATGCCCAGTCCGCTGGCGACACCGTCTTGGCCATTGCATTCCCTGAGTCCGTTGAAGCTATCAACAAGAACCCGATTGTTGCGGTGACGACGGGTGCTGAGCCGGAACTCGGCCAGGAGTGGGTTGACTTCATCCTGAGTCCAGCAGTTCAGGAGATTCTAAAAGAGGCAGGATTTGGCCCCGCAGAATAGGCAGCGTCCGTATTCCGGTCTGCCCGGCTGGCTATACGTCCCAGCGTTGGTTGGCGCACTTTTCATCCTTCTGCCGCTGGTCGCGATGGGCATGCGACTGGACTGGACGAACTTCTATTCTCTAATCACATCGTCCTCGTCCGTCACCGCCCTCCTGCTTAGCTTGAGAACCGCCGGCACATCCACCCTCCTCTGCCTCATATTCGGTGTTCCGATGGCGATGGTGCTGGCCAGAGAGCAGTTTCCCGGGCAGAGAATCCTTCGTTCGTTCGTGCTCCTTCCACTTGTGTTACCGCCGGTCGTGGGAGGCATCGCGTTGCTCTACACATTCGGGCGGAAGGGACTGATAGGGCAACACCTAGAGGTTCTGGGTCTCAACATCGCGTTCTCCACAACTGCCGTTGTGCTTGCGCAAACTTTCGTGGCACTTCCGTTCCTAGTGGTGTCCTTGGAAGGCACCCTGCGCACGCTCGGTCAAAAATATGAGCTGGCGGCAGCGACCCTGGGGGCCTCGCCCTCGCGCGTCCTCTCACGGATCACCTTGCCACTCATTCTTCCCGGACTGGCCTCTGCCGCCGTGCTATCTTTCGCGCGGGCGCTGGGTGAGTTCGGCGCAACAATCACATTCGCGGGCAGCCTTGAAGGCGTCACGCGGACACTTCCCCTCGAAATCTATCTTGTGCGCGTCTCTGACCCAGACGCAGCCATTGCACTGTCCTTACTCCTCATAGCGGTGGCAATCGCTGTCACATTCGTGACCTCTTGGATCTCACAGCGAGGACGGCAATGACACTTCACTTCGACGCCCAACTGGCGGAGCGCAATTTCGACCTCTCATTCAGTGTTGAATCGGGGGAGCGCATAGCAGTGCTGGGGCCTAATGGCTCTGGCAAGTCCACGTTGCTCGCGATCCTGGCTGGCACGGTCCGGCCCGATTCGGGGCGCGCGGAGCTGGACGGGACCGTCCTCTTTGACCTGCCCGCGCACGGGGCGTCGCCCTCGCCCAAACGCAGGCGCATCTGGACCAAGCCGCACACGCGCGGCATCTCTCTGCTCTCACAGGACCCCCTACTTTTCCCGCACATCGACGTGGCTGCGAACGTCGCATTTGGGCCGCGGTCCAAGGGAACGCCGCGGGCGGAGGCAGCGGCGCAGGCGCAACACTGGCTGGACGAAGTCGGGGTGGGGGAGTTGGGCGCACGCAAGCCTGCGCGGCTGTCAGGCGGGCAGGCGCAACGCGTAGCGGTTGCCCGCGCATTGGCAACGGATCCCAGGCTACTTCTACTGGATGAGCCGATGGCGGCCCTTGACGTTGCGGTCGCTCCGCAACTACGACGCCTCTTCCGCACCGTGCTTCAGGACCAGAGTACCCTCATCGTCACGCACGATCTGCTGGACGCGGCGCTGCTTTCCGATCGCACAATCGTCCTTGAGCGCGGCAAAATCGTAGAAGAAGGGCCCACGGATCAGGTTCTTCAGCATCCCAAGACGAAGTTCACGGCGGGGCTGGCTGGACTGAACCTGGTGCGGGGGACCTACCAGGACGGCGCGGTTGTCTCCGATGCGGGGTTCCGCATTGAGGGCACAATTCGGGGCGAGGGCGAGGGAGAGGGCGAGGGCGCGGGCGACGGCGAGGGCGGCGCTGCACAGCTCCTAGGCCAAGCCGCGGCCGCCATGTTTGCGCCCAGCGCCGTGTCGGTTTACGAACATGTGACACCAGGCAGCCCCCGCAATAACACGTGGGTCACGGTGGACGATTTGGAGCCCAAGGGCGACCTCATATCGGTCAGAGCAGTCACTGATGAAGGCCAGGTCTTAGTTGCAGACGTGACACTAGCTTCTGTTGCCGCGATGGATCTGTTCCCTGGAAAGCGCGTGGTGTTCTCCGTCAAGGCCGCGTCCGTCACGATCTACCCGGCGTGATGCGCGTGCGCGACGTACTGTGTGAGCGGCGGACCACCCGGCGCGACGCGAGAGCCGGCCTACTCCTAGGAATCTGAAGAAGGGCGTTTCGAGGTCGCAATCGCGATCCTCCCACCTCCGTATGTGCGTGGTTGGGAACCATCAGCCGCCTGGGGAACCGGGATGAGGCCCAAGTCGCCCTCAGTCGCTAACTCATTTCCCAACACCTGGTCGGTCAGGCGTTCCAGTAGCGCTTCGGGGCCACGTGCGCGGCGAAGTGTGGTGCGCCCGGAATCGTCGAAGCGCGCCAACTGCCACGGCGGCACAAGACTGATGTATGCCGCGACAACCTCTTCGGGACTATCCTCCATGCCTGTGCGAAGCCATGAGGAAATCACGACGATCGTGTTGTGCACCTGCTGGGAAATAGCCATCTCTGTCCACAGGTCAGAAGGCTGTGGGCCATCAATATGCTCTCGGAATGCGTGAACATACGAACTGAAAATATCCTGGAAACACACCGACAGCATTGCCAGGACGACCGACTGGCCATCGGCCGTGAAAACGTGTTTATAAACGCCCTCGTTCTGGCGAACATGGTTCAGCAGGTCCAGGTGAACCTGGCGCCACCTCATGAGATAGCCCGGGCCCGTGTCATCTAGGAGATTCGCAAGCGGCGCCATGTCAGAGTTCAGCTCCCCAATCAGGTATTCCGCAAGGAACGCCGCAGGGGACTCCGCGTGCTTATAGAAGGTGGTCCGCGAAACCTTCGCGGCGGCGGTGAGCTCCGATACTGAGATCTGGTCGGCAGGCTTCTGCGCCGCAAGTTCCAAAAGTGCGCTTGTAAGTTTTGCCCTGATCCGCTGGAACCGAGGGTCGTCCTCTGGCCTGCGGGCCTCATTTGCCGCATTTCCCGTAAGCGGTGAGTTCGCACCGATTGTCGATGCGGCTAAGCGACAAGCGGGCGGCTGCGAAGGCTTATCAACGCTCATCGCACTACACTCTCCTAACACTCCACCCTGGTCTTGCCAACGCCGTGGCGTCTTCAGACGTGCTTTGACGCACTGATTCCCATCAAGGATAAATCGGAAGGCACCCTTCGAGCGGGAGATAGGATGTTGTGCATGCCTAAAATCGCTGTGATTACTGTCTCCGACCGCGTCTCCTCCGGAAGCAGGAACGACCTGTCAGGACCGCTGGCGGCGCGCCTGCTAGGCCATTATGGGGATGTCACGTCTGTTTCTGTCATTCCGGACGGGGTCGGATCAGTTGGCCGCGCCATAGAGGAGGCGGTCAGTTCAGGTGTGGACGTCGTGTTCACTACGGGCGGAACGGGCGTGACCGCTCGCGATGCGACGCCGGAGGGGACTGCACCTCTTCTCTCGCAACGCATGGAGGGCATTGAGCACTTGCTTCGGTCGAACCCGAACGTCCCGCAGGCTGCGCTGTCGCGGGGGTTGGCAGGTGTTGTCAAGGTCGAAAGCCGTCAAGCCTTCGTGTTGAATGCGCCAGGATCCCAGGGCGGCGTGCGTGACGCGGTCCGAATCGTCGGACCGCTCCTGGGTCATATCGTGTCCCAGATGTATGGGGGAGATCATCCGGAATCGTCCTCGGAAACACCGTCCTCGTCCTCGTCCCGCAGCCACGATGCCGCCACGTGGCAAACCCAGAATCGCGGGCAGAGCGACGGAGGAGATGCATCAGTCAAGACGGCCGGTGTTTCGGACGAGGCGATCGTCATGCAGGACCTGGTGGACGCGGTGGATGATGACTCGGCGGGGGCCTTGGTCACCTTTTGCGGGCAGGTGCGCAACCACGACAATGCGCGGCCCGTTGTCGCCATCGACTATGAGGGGCACCCGGACGCGGATCAGGTCGTTGCTCGTATTGCTCGCGCTGTTGCCGCGGAGTCTGGGGCGTGCAAGGTCGCAGTGCTCCACCGTGTCGGTCACCTGAAAGTCGGTGACGTCGCTTTGGGGGCTGCGGTTTCCGCATCACACAGGAAAGAGGCCTTCCGCGTCCTCGAAGAGGTCGTGGAGCAAGTGAAAATGCAGCTGCCCATCTGGAAGTGCCAGCACTTTGAAGACGGCACAAAGGAATGGACCGGGGCTGCGTAGAAAGAAAGTGATGGAAATGTTTGCAGCTGTAATCACCTGCTCCGACAGAGCCTTCGCTGACCCCGCTGAGGACCGTTCTGGAGCGGTGCTGCGTAAAGGCTTGGCCGACCTAGGTTTCCAAGTGGCGCCCGCTGTGGTTGTCCCGTGTGAGGTGGCGGCGATTCAGGAGGCTTTGACTGCAGCGATCGCGGATGGCGCGCGCGTAGTGGTCACCGCCGGCGGCACGGGGCTTCTTCCGCGCGACGTGACGGTGGAAGCGACGGCCCCGCTACTGGACTCTGAGCTCCCAGGAATCATGGAAGAAGTGCGCCGCATTGGGGCTCAGAAGACGCCTCTATCGTTGCTTTCGCGTGGGCTTGTGGGGGTGTGCTCTCTTGAGGAATATCCGCGGGCACTCCTAATAAACGCTCCTGGTTCGCGTGGGGGAGCGCGCGACACCCTAGCGGTAGTGGGCCCGGTGCTGGGACGCATTGTCGACTCACTGGACGGTGTCGACCACGATCTGAGCCGCCCAGCCAGTCAGTAGCCGATCAGTCGGGGCGTACCCAGTCCCCGCTGCGCCCACCGGACTTGGAAGTCACCTTAGCGTGCGCGATTTCGGCGCTGCGGTCGACGCCTTTGACCATGTCAACGACCGCCAACGCTGCGACAGTGACGGCCGTTAAGGCTTCCATTTCTACCCCGGTACGGTCAGCCGTCTTGACTTCCGCGCGGATCATCACGCCCTCGTCCACCACCTGGATGTCGAGGACGACTCCGTGAACGCCAATCACGTGCGCCAAGGGGAGCAGGTCGGGAACCTTCTTCGCCGCAGCGATTCCAGCAACGCGAGCCACGGCGAGGACGTCGCCCTTGGGCACGGTCCCGTCCCGGAGCGCACTCACAATATCTGGGGACGTGGTGACCAGAGCCTGAGCACCAGCAGCCCTTACGGTCGGTTTCTTTGCTGTGACGTCAACCATGCGCGCGTCGCCGCGGGAGTCAAGGTGTGTGAATTCCATTGGCCTATTAAATCAGGTCACCGGTCATGGCTTGGTGGCGCATGCTCAGCGTCCGGTGGTGGCCCATCATCATGGGGTGCTGCATGCCTGTCCTCGGGGCCCCTAGATGTCCCGCTGTCCGCATTGAGCTCTGCGTGTGAAGCCGCGTGCGTGCCCTTTACCTGCTCATCCAGCATGGCTTGCAGCTGTCGGTTCTGCGTGTAGATCTGGTGCACTTGGCCTCTTGTGGCGGGCGCCGTGTTGGGGTTGGTGTGGCGGGTTGCTATTTCCATCATCAGCGACCCAAGGATAGCCGTAGTAACACCAAGCAACATCAGTCCGCCGAACATGAGGGTCACGCCGATCATCCGGCCGGCACCCGTGACGGGGGTGAAGTCGCCATACCCCGTAGTCGTGACAGTTACGCACGCCCACCAGATCGCGTCCTCGAAACTCTTTATGTTGGCGTGGGCAGAGTAACGCTCTGCGTCAAGAACGCCCAGGGCGGACAGGTAAATCAGGATGGCTGCAGACCCAGCCCCATAAACGATGATGCGGATGCGCATCCTGTCTCCGGGGGTCGCCTTCCGCCCCTGCATACGGGTGAAGATCTTGAGAAGAAGCACTAGGCGGAGAACGGGAAGAATGGACCATGCAAGAGACGCCAAGTTTGTCCTGAACCAGCGCCAACGGTTCTCCGCCAAATTGAGCCGCACAATGTAGTCAACGATGAACATGGAGCGCGAAATCCCCATTGCCCAGTTCGCCACCGTGTACGCCTCACCGTGGAGCTCACCCGTGACTCTCCACGTGTACGCGATCAGATACACCAAGGAGGCGACTATCAGCGGGGCCTGTGTGTAGTGTTCCCACTTCTTTTGGCGTGCATCCGGTGAAGAGTCAGTGCCCAGACGTAGCATGCCGGTGTGCGCCTTAGGCTCATCCGCATCTGCGTGCACATGCGTCTGCTCTTGCTGCGGTTGAGTCACCCTAAAATCCACTCCTTACACCGACGACCTCTACTTCATCGCCGGGCGAGACAACATCGATGTCTTCTGGAATGATCGCCAGTGCATTCGCAAGGTGTAGTGACGCGATGAGGTGAGAACCCGATCCCAACTTATGCGCCTTCCTTACCCTGTTGTCCTCCACGATCACGGGGATGAATTGACGCCGACTAGGTGGTGTCTTCCATCCCTCCATGGTCTTCAACCGTAGTGCATTCGGCCGTGCATTGGCTCCCCGAAATGCCGCCAATAGAGGTTGAAGCAGCATCCAAGATGAGACGAAGACGCTAACGGGATTCCCGGGCAGGCCAAGGAACGCCACGCGCTTACCTCCCAAGTTGAGGGTCCCACAGGCTTGCGGCTTGCCGGGCTGCATCGCAACCTTCACGAATTCCACGTCGTATTTGGTGTCTCCCGAACCTTCGGCTTCAAGGGTCTGGCGGACGACCTCGAACGCACCTTCGGACACGGCGCCGGTCGAAACCACCACGTCAGCGCCCGCTTCTACGCATGCCTGCAGTGCAGCCTCAAACGCAGGCCCGTCGTCAGTAACCGTTTCAACAAGAACGACTTCCGCGCCGAACTGCTCCGCCAGCCCCGCCAGCAGAACTGAGTTCGAATCCGGGATCTGCCCGTCGGCTAGCGGTTGCCCGGCCGCCACCAACTCCGACCCCGTCGCCAAGACAGCAACGCGCGGTTTTTTGGCGAGGGCGACTTCGCTATGCCCAACAGATGCAGCCGCCGCAGCAGCAGCTGGGGACCACACTTCGCCACGCGTCAGGACTACCTGGCCCGCCTCAACGTCCTCGCCCCTATGCCGGACGTTCTTGCCGGCCGGCACCTGCTGCACGACAACGTACTTGCTGAGCGGCACGTCGCCGGGCTGCTGGTCACTCTGCTCAACCTGGACGACGCAGTCGGCGCCCGGAGGCATAGGTGCGCCCGTCATTATGCGCGCAGCCTGGCCCGGGCCGACGTGGGGCAGGTCCGGCTGTCCCGCGGGAATGTCTCCCACCACTTCAAGCCGGGTCAGCTCTTCCACCAGATCGGCGGACCGAACGGCAAACCCGTCCATGGCGGAGTTGGAAAAAGGCGGGACGGGGTATTTGGCCACGACGTCTTGGGCAAGAACCCGTCCGAACCCCTCACCGATTGGGGTCTGCTCCGAGCCCAAAGGCTCAGCCAGCTCCAACACTTTCTCAAGGTACTTCTCGACGGTCAGCATTGATTTCTCCTAAGCCCGGCCTGGGCGCTTTCGTAACGGCAGGTGGTGCCAGGTGGATGTCATGGCATCCAGGACTGCGACCCTGCCCACCAGCGGGTCACCAAGGCCCGTAAGGATCTTGATTGCCTCAGTGGCTTGAAGCGTTCCGACCTGTCCCACCATCGCGCCCAGCACGCCGATTTCCGAGGCCATAGCGTAGGCGTCCTGAGGAGGCTCTTCGGGGATAAGGTCGCGTAGGCAGAGTTTGTCTCCGTACCGGTCGGGGACTCCGAAGACGGAACACTGGCCCTGCATCGCAACCGCAGTGGCCCAGATTAGGGGGACGCCGGAGGCTTGGGCGGCGTCTGAGATCAAGAACTTCGCCTCAAACGTGTCTGTGCAGTCTAGGACGAGGTCGTATTTCTGGAAGAGGTCGCGGGCGGAACTGGGAGTGAGGAACTGGCGGAAGTCTTCCACGACTATGTCTGGGTTTAGCGCCCGAATACGTTCCGCCGCCGATTCTGCTTTATTGCGCCCCAAGTCGACATGCAGCACTTGGCGTTGCATATTTGACAGTTCGACGGCATCACCGTCGACGATCCCTATTCTTCCAACCCCAGCACCCGCTAAGTAGGGTAGGGCGGCTGATCCAAGACCGCCGGCACCGATGACGAGGACGGACGAATCAAGGAGTCGGCTCTGCCCCTCCAATCCGATGCCCCTCACGCTCACGTTGCGTGCGTAGCGTTCGCCGCGCGCTTTAGCGGAGTGTTTGTCCAACGTGTTCCGTCCTTGGAAAAGAAGATCGGGGCCAGGCAACCTGACCCCGACCGATTGTAACCAACTATTAGCTCTTCTTCGGAGCCCCAGGCCTTGCGTAACGCCACCATGTAATGCCGACACACATTACGGCCCAAGCAACACCGATCCAGTAGAAGGTCGTGACAGGCATGATGGTCAGGCCAATGCCGAAGAGGAAGGGGCCAAATGCAGCGATTGCTCCTGTCCAGCCAATAACGCCACCGGCTTGGCGACGGTTGAAGATCATCGGCATCTGCTTAAACGTTGACGCGTTGCCGATGCCGGCGAAGAGGAAGATGGCCAGCATGCCCCACAGGAACCGGTTGAACCCACCCGACAGCGTTGCAGCGTCAGTCAGGTTCGGGACCAGTGCCGGGATCGTGTAGATGATTGAGCCCACCAGGCCAATGCCGGAGATCAGCGTCCAAATGGCACCGCCCATCTTGTCCGTCAGAGGGGAGAAGAGTACACGCGCACCCGCCCCGATCAGCGGCCCCAAGAACACGAACTTCGCCGGATCAGGAATCGAGTAACCCGAAATAAGAAGGTTCGCAGTCTCTCCTGCGCCCTCAACAATCTCCGGGTTTCCTGCGCCGTAAAGGTTCGACATGAGAAGCCCGAACTGTGCGGACAGCCCGGAGAAGGTTCCAAACGTCATGATGTAGAGCAGTGTCATCCACCAGGTGTCCTGGTTTCCGAAAATATCAAACTGCTGCTTGATGTTGGCTTTCACCGGCACCGAGCGCAGGACGACCCACGCCCAAATCGCCCCGATGATGATGAAGGGTATATAGACGAGGGCGGAGTTTTGGTACCACACCGTCACACTGTCTTTACCTGCGACCTGCATCTGTTGGGAGCCCAAGAACGCGAACATGCCGAAGGAGACAAGCCAAGGGGTCAGCAACTGGACCAGTGAGACACCAAAGTTGCCGACGCCCGCTTGGATGCCCAGGACCGTGCCCTGCATCTTCTTGGGGAAGAAGTAGGAGGTGGAGGGCATGAAGCCGGAGAACGCGCCACCGCCGATGCCCGCCAGGAAGGCCAGCGCCATCAGTCTCCAGTAGGGGACGGCAGGGTTCGTCACTTCAATGCCCCAGCCGAGGACCGGCAGGATGAGGAGCAGTGTCGTTGCCGTGACCATCTTCCGAGTTCCGACGATTGGTGGAAGGACCATCCACACCAAACGCATTAGGCCGCCCGACAGACCCGGCATGGCAGCCATCCAGTAAAGCTGTTGCTTTGTGAAGGTGTAGCCCAGAGCCGTGAGCTTCGGAATGATCGCGGAGGGTAGGAACCACGCGACGAAACACAGTGTCAGCGTGAAGGTGGTGATGATCAGCGTGTTCCAAGCAAGCTTCTTATCCCACTTCGCGGGGTCTTCCGGATCCCACTCTTGGAGCCAATCACCCTTGACTGGTATTTCTGCCATTACTCTGCTTCTTTCTTGAGTTCGCCCTCAGGAAGGCGTGCTGGGCCTTCCTGAGTGAGCATGCGGTGAACGGTGTAGTGCATCCAGACCGCACAGACCACGGTAAGGAGGAAGATGACGAAGAACGTGGAGGATGGGAAACCGGAGAACGCCTTGGTGTAAGCGAACAGCGGGGGCAGGAAGAACCCACCAAGTCCGCCGAACATGCCAACTAGGCCGCCGACGGAACCAACGTTGTCGGGGAAGTAAACCGGGATGTACTTATACACCGCGGCCTTACCGATACCCATGGCGCACCCCAGCAGGAACACCAGAACTGCGAAGACATACACATTCATTGAGTACGCCAAGTGCTGCGTTTCGCTCCCGTCCGGGTGGACGATGGTGAGGAATCCGTTCGGCATCATCAGAATGCCTGAGGTGACCAACATTATTGCCCATGTGATGTACATGGCCGAGCGTGCCCCCCACTTGTCCGATATCCATCCGCCCAAGGGACGCAACAGGGACGCCGGGAAGATGAACGTGGCGGTGAGTAGGCCAGCTTGAGCCAACGTCACGTCAAAGTTGTCCACGTAGTACTTAGGCAGCCAGGCGGAGAGTGCCACATATGCCCCGAAGACTGCGACGTAGTAGAGGGAGAACCTCCAGACACGCATCTGCTTGAGCGGGGACAACTGTTCCGCAATGGTCTGGGATGTCCCGGGGGCACGGTCAGGCTTGGGTGCAATAAGCAACACCAAGACGCCCACGACAACCAGCAAAACCGCGTAGATGACTGGGATGAGTCGCCATCCGCCATGGATACCAAGGAAATAGGTAGAACCAGCGGTTGCCGCAATAATGCCCGGGCCGATCAGCTTCGTTACGGATGCGCCAACGTTGCCCGCGCCGAAGATACCGATTGCAAGGCCCTTACGGTCCTGACCAAACCATGCGTTGTTCCACGACACGCCAACAGAGAACAGGTTTCCGGCGAAGCCCACCAAGAAAGCAAGAACTAGGATCCACATGTAGCTGTTTGCAATAGAGACCAAGTAGGCCGGAATTGCCGTTGCGAACAACATGAAGATGGTGATCCTGCGTCCACCAATACGGTCTGCCAACATGCCGGCTGGGAGCCTCCACATTGAGCCATTCAGAACGGCCACCGCGGAGATCCACGACAGCTGAACGTCCGAAATCCCAAACTCCTTTTGGATTGGGATACCCAAGATGCCGAACATGAGCCACACGGCGAACATCAGCGTGAACGCGATAGTCGACATTGTTACGACGCGTGTCGCACCTTTTTCCGTGGGGTGGTCCGGCGCGACCTCGATCAAGTTCTTAGACATAGTCTGCTTTCACGTGTTCGGTCCGCCAACGCCTCTGGTCATCCCAAGAAATCGGGTGATCAGACACCAGCTGACCGGGTTTTTCTCCCCCAAAAGTGTGTGGAAGAGTTCCGCCAGTTCTCTGCTCTTCCCATGGTAGTTACCGGTTCCGACGACTATGACGCATATCGCCAATTGTCGGCATGAACAATGTAACGGACAGGTGTCGCCTAAGGGTGTGTGAGGCCCAAAGTCCCACGCAGGTCCTCCGGCGTATCTAGGTCGGCCGTGACGCTGTGAGGCGCGCTGATCCGGCGGAGCCGAAGACCCTTCATGAGGGAGCGGACCGACATGTTGGCACCGGCGTGCTCACCAGCGGCATCGCGAAGTTGCGGAAGCACGTACCTGCCCGCCAAATACTGCGGCCAACCTTCCGTGTCTTCCAGTACGAGGGCGTCCGCGCCATCAAATACGTCGCCCTCGCCCACACCTGACGTGTAGCGTTGATATGCTCCACTGGCGTCGTCCTCGCCCATACCTAAGTGCGTCAGTGCAGCGACGACCGCATCCGGATTCGCGAGGTCTCCGGCCAAGACCAGAACTTCGCCCACAGGTCCCATTAGGTCCAAGGCGGACTTGATCCCTGCGACGGGACCTCCAAACGGCGGTTCCTCCAAGGTGAATCGGACGCGTGGGTTGTGGGCCCAGTTCAGAGGCTCGGGAGCCGCAACCACCACGTGATCAGCCCATGTGAGCGCAGCCCCAACAGTGCGTTCCAACAGGGTCCTTCCGGCCACCGTTACGGCCATCTTGTCTGTCCCCATGCGCTTGGAGCGACCACCGCCCAGGACAATTGCGTACCGCACCTCTATCCACCAGCGAAGGGCGGAAGAACGTCCAGTTGGGCCACGCCCCGCAGGGAAGTGGTCTCTTCGGCGCGGATGCCGTCGGCTAGCAGCGCGCAAACTGGCAGCAACGGACCAAGGTCGGGCTTGGAGCCAGACAGATGCTCAACCAACTCCTGCGCGTTCAAGTCGCGCGCATCTATTTCCTGAGTGGAGCAGCCTGCCGCTTCTGCCGCCGCCGCGAAATATCTGATGAGCATTTATCCTCCGATCGCGCTCATGGTGCGTTCTGGCTGGTGGAAGTCTTCTGAATCGATCCCATGTGCCTTCGGCTTCACCGCGTGTTCCGACGCCCAAGCCTCCACGATGGCGGCGTCGCTGCCGCCGCTTCGCATGATGGTTCGCAAGTCGGTTTCCCTCTGGGAAAACAGGCAGGACCGAATCTGTCCGTCACTGGTGATCCGTGTGCGGTCACATGCGGCGCAGAAAGGTTTAGTCACGGAAGCGATTACACCGATGTCTCCTCCTGGCTGCGTGTCATCTGCGCTAACGCGCCACAGCTCAGCAGGTGCCGCCATGTCTGCACGCTCCTCAGCGGTTAGCGTGTATCGCGTGGAAAGAGCCGCCAGGATTTCTTCTTGCGTCACCATCTGGCGCCGGTCCCACGTGTGCTTGGGACCAAGCGGCATCTGCTCAATGAAACGCAGCTGGTAGCCGTTACGCAGGCAGAAATCTGCAAGGGGCAACACCGCGTCCTCATTCACGCCACGCATGACGACCGCGTTCACTTTGATCGGATGCAGACCGGCTTCATCTACGGCGGCAATGCTCTTCAATACGTCGGGTAGACGGTTGCGCCGCGTTAGTTTCGCGTAAGCGTCGGGGTCCAGTGTGTCTAGGGAAATATTGACCCTCTGCAGACCTGCCTCTATTAGTTTCGGCAGGCGCTTATCCAGCCCCAGCCCGTTGGTGGTCAGCGCAATGTCGGGGGAGGTTCCGGACGCGGTCTTCAGAGATGCGGCATTCGCGGTGATCTGTTCCAGGTCCCGACGCATCAACGGCTCCCCGCCGGTGAAGCGGAGCTTCGTGATGCCAAGGTCTTCGACGGCAATGCGGAGCAGTCGGGTTATCTCTTCCAGGCTGAGTGTTTCTTCCGTTGGAAGCCATTCCAGGCCCTCAGCCGGCATGCAGTAGGTGCACCGTAGGTTACAGCGGTCGGTGAGCGACACGCGAAGATCACGCGCGACTCTTCCATAACTATCTGTCAACGCCGCCATGGGCACAATCGTACCCGGACATGTGTCGTTTAGGTTAGTGAGCCTTAGCGCCCTTGGGGCTGGGCCCCTTATGGCTGG